>JBFOLW010000304.1:0-13970 GCA_040830305.1 Erythrobacter sp. | reverse complement strand
GCGACGTGGCGATCCTCCATCCCGACGGGACGATGCAGATCACCGACCGCACCAAGGACGTGATCAAGTCGGGCGGAGAATGGATCAGCTCGGTCGAGCTGGAAAATGCCGCGGTGGGCCATCCCGCCGTCGCCGAGGCCGCTGCTATCGGCATGCCGCACCCCAAGTGGGACGAGCGCCCCGTGCTGTTCGTGGTCCGCAAGGACGGGCAGGACGTCGGTGCCGAGGACCTCACCAGCTTCCTTGCCGACAAGGTCGCCAAGTGGTGGCTGCCCGATGCGGTCGAGTTCGTCGACGACATCCCGCACACCGCCACCGGCAAGATCAGCAAGAAGGACCTGCGCGAGCGGTTCAGCGACTATACGCTCGGCTGACCCGCGCCATTCCGTGCAATCCGAAGAACCAGGGACTCCTAAGACATGAAACGCCGTCCGCTTTCCATGCTGCTCGCCCCGCTTGCGCTGCTGGCCTGTACGCAGGCCGCCGCCGCCACGGTGATCGACGTGACCAAGACGCCGTGGTGCGGGTGCTGCAGCGAATGGGTCGAGCGAATGGAAGCCGCCGGCTTCACCGTCACCACGCGCGATGTCGAGGATCTCGACCCGGTCGCGCAGGCTGCCGGGGTGCCCGACACCCTGCGCTCGTGCCACACCGCCAAGGTCGAGGGCTACACGATCGAGGGGCACGTTCCGGCAGCCGACATCCGGCGGTTGCTCGCCAGCCGCCCCGATGCGGTCGGCCTCAGCGTGCCGGGCATGGTCGCAGGATCGCCGGGGATGGAGGTTCCCGGCCGCTCGGACCCCTACATGGTCGTGCTGATCGGGCGTGACGGCAAGCACCGTGTATGGGCGCGCTACGAAGGCGGCGCTCCTGCGCACCGGCAGTGAAGAACACGAGGGGAGACCCGATGAGCGCAACCTATATCGACCCCAGTCCGGCCAATTTCCAGGCGTTCAAGGACCTGCCGCGCGACAAGCCGATCCACATGCTCAACCTGCTGCGCTATCGCGACCACGCGGAGTATCCCGAGGGGCACCAGCATCAGGGCAACGGCTGGAGCGGGCGCCGCGCCTATGAGGAATACGGCAAGACCAGCGGCCCGATCTTCCGCCGCGTGGGCGGCTCGATCGTCTGGCGCGGCGCGTTCCAGACGGTGGTGACCGGCCCCGACGCAATGCGCTGGCACGATGGTTTCGTCGCGCAATATCCCAATGCGGGCGCGTTTTTCGAGATGATCAAGGACCCCGACTACCAGAAGGCGGTGGTCAATCGCACCGCGGCGCTGGTGGACAGCCGGCTCGTGCGGTTCAAGCCCGGCGCTGCGGGCGAGGGCTTCTAGCCTCCCCGCAACGGGGAGGGGGACCACGTAGTGGTGGAGGGGCACCCTCACTGGCTCAAGAGATCAGCCGCCCGCGCGTGGCAAATCTCGACCAGACGGATCACCACCGCTTCCACGTCGTCGAGCACAGCTTTTGCAGGTATTCGCGTTGTTGCGATGCCCTGTGACCGCAGGAAAGCCGATCTGCGTCTGTCGCGCGCAATCGTTTCGGCACTGTCGTGTGCCCAGCCATCGACCTCCACAGCCAATCGCAGCCGCGCGCAGTAAAAGTCGAGCACATAGATGCCCGCCGGGTGCTGGCGTCGAAACTTGAAGCCGCCGGGTCGTGCGCGCAGATGCTGCCACAAGAGGCGTTCGGGCACGCTCATCTCGCTGCGGAGCTGGCGGGCTCGTTTGACCGTTTCGCGTGGTCCGGTGATCATGGCATGTGCCCCTCCACCACTTCGTGGTCCCCCTCCCCCAAGGGGGAGGATTTCATAACAACCGCAACTGCCCCCCGACCGCGGGCGGTCTGAACTGCGTGCAATCCAGCTCGAACTTCGCCTTACGCAGTCCCGCGCGCTTGCAGGCCACGCGGAAGCGCGCGCGGAAGAGGTCGGCCCAGACACCGCTCGGCTTCATCCGGGTGTGAAAGCCGGGGTCATTGTCTTTCCCGCCGCGGATCGAGCGGACGATGCTCATCACCTTGTCGCCGCGTTCGGGGAAGTGGACCGACAGCCATTCGCGGAACAGAGGGGCGACCTCATGCGGCAGGCGCAAGGGTATCCAGCCGACGCTGCCGACCCCGATCGCGGCAACGCGCTGGACGATTTCCTCCATGAACTCGTCCGTAATTGCGGGGATGATCGGCGAGACCGAGCAGTGCGCTGGCACCCCGGCCTCGACCAGTTTCTGCAAGGCCTGCAAACGCTTGGCGGGAGCAGCTGCGCGCGGTTCGAGCTTGCCCGAGAGCTTCGGATCGAGGCTGGTAACCGAGATCGCCACGGCCACCAGGCGCTGCTGTGCGAGCTGCTCCAGCAAGTCGAGATCGGCCAGCACGCGGTCCGACTTGGTGGTGATCGTCACCGGGTGCCGCGCGTCGAGGCACACTTCGAGCAGGCTCCGCGTGATCCGGTAGCGTGCCTCGATCGGCTGGTAGGGATCGGTGTTGGTCCCCATTGCCAGCGGCTTCGGCCGGTATTTCGGTTTCGCTAGCGTCGCGCGCAGCAATTCCGCCGCATTCGGCTTGGCGAACAGCTTGGTTTCGAAATCGAGCCCGGGCGAGAGGTCGTGATAGGCATGCGTCGGCCGCGCGAAGCAATAAACGCAGCCATGTTCGCATCCGCGATAGGCGTTGACCGAGCGGTCGAAGGGCACGTCGGGCGACTGGTTGAAGCTGAGGATCATCTTCGGGAGCTCCTCGGTCACCTGCGTGCGCAGCTTTACCGGCGGGCCGGCTTCGAGACCGGCCAGCTGTTCCATATGGTCGCGCCAGTCGCCATCCTCCTCGCGCGTGGCGAGCCCGAAGCGCGTCGGCACCTCGGAACCCTGTGCGCCGCGACCGGATATTGCTGGGGCGAGTCGGCGTTCCATGTATGAGAACATACATGGAACATCGAGCTGCGAACAGGGGCTATCGCTCGCGCAGTCGCGGCATCAGCTCGACGAAATTGCAGGGGCGGTAGCGGCTGTCGAGCTGGTGCACGAGGATCTTGTCCCACCCGTCCTTCACCGCGCCGTTCGAGCCGGGCAGCGCGAAGATATAGGTCCCGCGCGCGAGCACCGCACAGGCGCGGCTCTGGATCGTACTGGTGCCGATGCTTTCGAAGCTGAGCCAGCGGAACAGTTCGCCGAAGCCGGGGATGTCCTTGCTCTTGATCTTGTCGAGCGCTTCGGGCGTCACGTCACGCCCGGTGAGGCCGGTCCCGCCGGTGCAGATGATGCAATCGATCATCTCGTCGTCGATCCAGCGGTTCAGGTGCGCGGTCAGTTCGCCGACATCGTCGCGGCTGATCTCGCGGGTCACCAGTTCGTGACCGGCGTCCTCGATCCTCTGCGCGAGGATATCGCCCGAGCTATCGTCGGCCAGCGTGCGCGAATCCGATACGGTCAGCAAGGCGATGCGCACCGGCTTGAAGGCAAGGCTGTCATCGATCGCCATTGGGCGGGCTCCTATTGCACGCGGGGGAACAGCGGCCAGTCGTTTTCGGCCAGCTCGGTCCGGCTGGGAGCGAGCGCATTGGCCTGGCGCAGGTACATCCAGTAATTGCGCATCACGATCGCGACATAGCCGCGCGTTTCCCAATAGGGGATCGATTCCATCCACAGCAGCGGATCGTTTTGGTCGCGGATCTCGCTTTCCCAGCGCATCACCGGGCTGGGGCCGGCATTGTAGGCGGCCATCACCTTGGGCAGCTTGCCCTGCGTGTAATTGGCGCTGCCGAGCGCCTCGAGCGTGCGCTGGCCGAAGGCGAGGTTGACCGCCGGATCCTTGAGGTCGGCACCCGTGCTCATGTTGATCGAGGCGGCATATTCGCGCTGCGTGATCGGCATGATCTGCATCAGGCCGATCGCTCCCGCCGGGCTGACCACGCGCTCGCGGAAATTCGATTCCTGCAGCGCGTGGGCGAAGGCAAGCGCGGGATCGACGCGCCAGCCGCCCACCGGCGCGCGGAAGGTCACCGGGTAGCGCAGGCTGGGGTGCGCCGCTTCGCCGCGCGGAGCGTTGTAGGCCATGAAATTCTGCGCGCCAGTCAAGCCGAGCGCGCGGGCGAGGCGGGCGAGTGGGCCGAAATCGTCCGGATCGCCCGTGCGCACCAGCCACAGGATGTCGTTTTCCGCCTGCTCGCGCTGGCCGATCTCGGCGAGCATGACCGCCTGGCGGACTGCCTGTTCGTCCTGCAGCCGGCGCCAGTCCTCGGCGGTCAGATCGGGCTCGGTATGCGTCGGCGGCAGCTCGCGCCCCATCTGTTCATAGGCGAGCATGCCGTAAAGCGTTTCGGGGAAGCGCGCCGCGCCGCGCAATTGCTCGTCGGCCTGCTCGGGCATGCGGCAGCGGATCAGGGCGCGGCTGGCCCAGTAATGCGCGGCGGCGCCGAGTTCGGGATTGACTGCGCCAGCGGCAGAACGCTGGAAGGCTTCGGCGGCGCGTTCGCAATCGTCCAGTCGCCACGCGGCAAGACCTGCGGCCCAGTCGGCTTCGGCGACCCAGGCGCCGCTGCCGTTGTCGCGCGCGGTGTCGGCCAAAGCCCAGGCCTGCGCGTCCTGGTTCTCGATGTAATAGCTCCACGCGACCCGGTAACGCCACTCGGCGCGCGCCTGCGTTGACAGCGTCGCGTCGACTCCGTCGAGCAGCAACCGGGCGCCGTCGGGATCGTCATTGGTGATCCGTTCGAGGATCGCCGCCTTGACGCTTTCGGGCATGGTCCCGTCCTCGATCGCGCGCGGGCGGATCCGCTTTGTCATGCCCGGCTGGCGGACAAGATCGCGCGCGGCACGCAGCCGTGGCGGGTTTTCGAGCCCGCGCGTCTGCCCCAGCCGGACGATCGCTTCGGCTTCGGGAAGGTCGACGTAGCGGGCCAGCCAGGCCTCGATCCGCGGCAGTTCGATCCGCGGGCTCTCGGGGTGGAGGTAATAGCTTGCCAGCGCCGCACCGTGGAGCGGGCCATCGGCCCGGCCGGACAGCATGACCTCGACCCGGTCCCAGTTGCGCGCCTCGATCGCTTCGAACAGCGAACCGTAAAAGGCGCGGTCGTCGGTCGAGAGCAGCTGCGGCAGGGCGGCGGCGCGCGAGCGGGTGAAGTAATCGACGCTGCCGTTCTGCGCCATCGCGGCCTCGGCAGAGAGCGACACGGTGGCCAAGGTAGCAAGCGCGAGTGTGCGTAGGATCATCGGGTCCAGTCCAGCCAGCGGTTCCAGAAGGTTTCCCGCCGGGCAGCCGAGCGGGCGAGATTGCGCAGATCGGGTGCGGCGAGCAGCGCAACGGGCTTGCCACCGCAATCGATCGACAGGGCTTCGCGCGCGTGCTCGGGCGTCTTGCCGAACAGCGGCAGCTGCGCGCGGCCGAACAGAATGACGCGCTGCGGTGCGGCGAGCGCGACATGATGGCGGACGATGTCGCCCCGGCCGGATGCTGCCAGTTGCGCCCAGTCGGGCATCGCCATCGTCGCGGGCAGTGCGCTGGCGAAATAGGCCTCGTGCCCGGCGATCCCCATCGCCTTCAGCATCGCGCCGACGAACTTGCCCGCTCCGCCGCTCAGCAGGCCTTCGGCATCGTCCTCGAACGGCTGGGGTACCAGCAGCATCAGCCTTGCGCCGGCAACTCCGCGCGGCGGTACGCGGCGGTCGAGCGCGCCTTCGGCCAGCGAGGGATCGGTCATCCACCATTCGCGAAATTTTTCGAGACTGTCGGGCAGCGTTGCCGGATCGATCCGGGTGGCGGGCACGTCAGGCCGCGTAAGCGCACGCTCGAGCGCGGTCTTGCGCGCGATCTTCGGCGGCGGGGGCGGCGGGGGAGCCGCTACGGCATTCTCGGCCTCGGGCTCGGCCAGCCAGCCGCTCGCCGCGTCGGCGAAATCCGCGTCGACGCCCGCCTCGCGCCACCAGTCGAGCGCGCCCTCGAGGCTTTCGATCGCGTCGAAATCGCGCGTTCTCGGGGTGTCGGCGTGCATCATTCCTCGGGTCCGGGTCTTGACCTCTATAGCGCCACCAATCAAGGCATTCGCAACAGTTACGCGACGAAAAGAGAGAGACATGAGCGAACGCGAATCGATGCCCTGCGACGTCGTCATCATCGGCGGGGGCGTGGCCGGCCTTGCTGCGGCAATCCGCTTGAAGCAGATCAACGAGGAACTCGAGGTCGTGGTGCTCGAAAAGGGCAGCGAGATCGGCGCGCATATCCTCTCGGGCGCGGTGGTCGATCCCAAGGCGCTCAACGAGCTGTTCCCCGAATGGCGTGATATGGAGTGCCCGATGGCCGAAACGCCGGTCACCGAGAACCACCACTGGGTCCTGGCCGAAACCGGGCAGTCGGACCTGCCCGAATTCCTGCTGCCGCCCTTCATGGCCAACCACGGCAACTACACCGGCTCGCTCGGCAATCTTGCACGCTGGCTGGGCGAACAGGCCGAAGGGCTGGGCGTGATGGTCTTCCCGGGCTTCCCCGCCGCCGAAGTGCTGTTCAACGACGCGGGCGCGGTGACCGGCGTGGTGACACAGGACATGGGCATTGCCGAGGACGGGTCGCAGAAGGGCGATTACCAGCCGGGGATGGAGATCCACGCGAAATACACGCTCTTCGCCGAAGGCGCGCGCGGCAATCTGACCAAAAAGATGAAGGCGAAGTACGACCTCGAGGCCGATTGCGAGCCGCAGGTCTATGGTCTCGGGATCAAGGAATTGTGGGACATCGAGCCCGACAAGCACGAACCGGGCCGCGTGATCCACACGCAGGGCTGGCCGCTTTCGGAGAGCGGAACTTGGGGCGGCGGCTTCCTCTACCACCAGGCGAACGGCCAGGTTGCGCTCGGTTTCGTGACCGCGCTCGACTATGCCAATCCCTACGTCTCGCCCTACCAGGAATTCCAGCGCTGGAAGCACCACCCGGCGATCGCTGCGATCCTCGAAGGCGGCAAGCGCGTGGCCTATGGCGCGCGGGTCATCAACGAGGGCGGCTGGCAGAGCGTGCCCAAGCTCGCCTTCCCGGGCGGCGCGCTGATCGGCTGCGCGGCGGGCTTCGTCAACGTGCCGCGGATCAAGGGCAGCCATACCGCGATGAAAAGCGGGATGCTGGCGGCCGAAAGCATCGCCAATGCGATTGCCGCGGGCAGCGAACACAGCGAGCTGATGGATTACGACGCCGCCGTTCGCGACAGCTGGATCGCCGACGAACTCAAGAAGGTGAAGAATGCGCAGCCCGCAGTCGCCAAATGGGGCGAGGACCTGGGCACCGTGCTGGCGGGCATCGACATGTGGATGCGTACGCTCAAGAGCGGCCTGCCGATCACGATGAAGCACCACCGCGACCACGAGATGCTGCAACGCGCGGACCTGTTCCAGCCGATCGCCTATCCCAAGCCCGACGGCAAGCTGAGCTTCGACAAGCTGACCAATGTCAGCTTCAGCTACACCAACCATGCCGAGGACCAGCCGGTCCACCTGAAGGTCAAGGATTGGGACCTGCAGAAGGAAAGCGAGCTGGGCGTCTATGCCGGCCCGTCGAACCGCTACTGCCCTGCGGGCGTCTACGAGTGGCTGGAGGACGAGGTTTCGGGCGAGATGAAGTTCCAGATCAACTCGCAGAACTGCGTCCACTGCAAGACCTGCGATATCAAGGATCCTAACCAGAACATCGAATGGACCACGCCCGAAGGCGGCGGCGGGCCGAACTATCCGAATATGTGAGGCTCGCTTGAAGTCGTACCTCAGACTGCGCTGGTGGGTCGACCGAAATTGGGTCGAAGGGATTGGTTACAAATCCAACATCGCGGTGGGGATTTGGCCATTCCTGCTAATTCCGATCGTCGGAAAATGGTGGCTATGGCCAGCGCTTGGGCTCTTAGGGGCGTGGATGACATTCATAGGCTGGCGGGGGTATCGCGTCGCGCGAGCAAACGACATCCACTACGACAAAACCACAAAATATCAGCTTTCGAAGGAATATCACGACAGCGAAAGCGCGATGAAGGCTGGTTTCATACGTCGCCGCCAGACAAAGTCGAAATAAGCTTCAAAGAGTCCTTGGATCAGCAATTGCGCGAAACCGCCTACGCGAAAATCAACCTTGCGCTGCATGTCCGCGGGCGACGCGAGGACGGCTATCACGAGCTCGAGACGCTGTTCGCCTTCGTCGATGCGGGCGATGTGCTGACGGCTGCCAGCGACGTGCAGGACAGCGTGCGCGTGCTCGGCGAGTTCGCGGGCACTCTCGAGAATCCCTTCGACAATCTCGTCGCCAGGGCGCTGAGCAAGCTGCCGCGCGCCGATGGCCTCGCAATCACGCTCGAAAAAAACCTCCCCGTGGCGGCAGGTCTGGGCGGGGGCTCGGCCGATGCGGGCGCGGTGTTCCGCATCGTCAAGCAGCGCCACGGCCTGCCCGAGGACTGGCTCGAGCGTGCCACCGCGCTCGGCGCCGATGTTCCCGCCTGCGTCGAAAGCCGCACCTGCATCGGGCGCGGGACCGGGACCGAGCTCGAACCGGCTGACGACAGCCTTGCGGGCACCCCCGTGCTGCTGGTCAATCCACGCGTCCCGCTCTCCACCGGACCGGTGTTCAAACATTGGGACGGCGCGGACCGCGGCGCTCTTCCGCAAGGCGACGCCCGTACGATCGCGCTCGAGGGGCGCAACGATCTCGAGGCCCCCGCCATTTCGCTATGCCCCCAGATTGCGGGCGTTATCGAAGCGCTGCGCGGAACTTCGTCGTTCCTTGCTCGTATGTCCGGTTCGGGGGCGACGTGCTTCGCGCTCTACGACGGCGCGTCCGCTCGCGACGAGGCCGCCCAGCAAATAGCAGAGCGCCATCCGGGCTGGTGGCAGATGAAAGGGATCCTGCGATGATGATCGACAACCTCCCCTACCGCCAGGTCGGCACCGAAGACCTGCGTCCGGGAGGGCTGCTGTGCGTAGCCGATCACGCATCGAATTTCGTGCCCGAGGGTATCGAACTCGGTATCGACCGCAGGCTGATGGACCAGCATATCGCGCTCGATATCGGGGTCGAGGGCATCGCCGAGCGGCTTGCGCGGCGGCACAACATGCCCGCCCATATCGCCTGCGTCAGCCGGCTCGTGTGCGACCTGCATCGGCGCGAGGGCGAACCTGCGGTGGTCCCGACCGAGAGCGATGGCAAGCTGATCCCCGGCAATATCGGTGCCGACGTCGAGGCCCGCCTCGAACGCTATCACCGGCCCTACCATGATGCGCTCGCCGCGCTGATCGAACAGGCCAAGCCGAAAATGCTGGTCGCGCTGCACAGCTTCACGCCAGCGCTCGACACCAGCGATGAGGAACGGCCGTGGGAAGTCGCGCTGCTTTACAACCAGGATGATACCGCCGCGCGCCATGCGATCCGGCTGTTCGGCGAACAGGGCCTGACGGTGGGCGACAACCAGCCCTATTCGGGCAAGCAGCTCAATGCGACGATGGACCGGCATGCGGAAGCCAACGGCATCCCTTACTGCACGGTGGAGATCCGCCAGGACCAGATCGAAACCGAGGCGGGCCAGTCGCGCTGGGCCCTGATGCTGGCCGACGTCATGGGGCGCGTCGCGCTCGAGGTCTAAAGCCGAGCTTGGCCCGCCCGGCACCATTTGTCCGTTAGCGTGGCGGCGTCTGTCTGCTAGGTTTGGCGAAAGCCACGAGAGACCTGCCATGCCCGCCTATCGCTCCCGCACCACCACCCACGGCCGTAACATGGCCGGCGCGCGCGGATTGTGGCGCGCGACAGGGATGAAGGACGATGACTTCGGCAAGCCGATCATCGCCGTGGTCAACAGCTTCACCCAGTTTGTGCCGGGGCACGTCCATTTGAAGGATCTCGGCCAGCTGGTCGCGCGCGAGATCGAGGCTGCGGGCGGGGTGGCCAAGGAATTCAACACCATCGCGGTCGATGACGGAATCGCGATGGGGCACGACGGCATGCTCTATTCGCTGCCCAGCCGCGACCTTATCGCCGACAGCGTCGAGTACATGGTCAACGCGCACTGCGCCGACGCGATGGTGTGCATTTCCAATTGCGACAAGATCACGCCGGGCATGCTGATGGCCTCGATGCGGCTCAACATTCCCAGCGTGTTCGTTTCGGGCGGGCCGATGGAGGCGGGCAAGGTCGTGGTGAAGGGCAGGGAAGTCGCGCTCGACCTGGTCGACGCGATGGTCGCCGCAGCGGACGAAAGCTACACCGACGAGGAAGTCACCGCGATCGAGCAGAATGCCTGCCCGACCTGCGGTTCGTGCAGCGGCATGTTCACGGCCAATTCGATGAACTGCCTGACCGAGGCGCTGGGCCTCTCGCTCCCCGGCAACGGTTCGACATTGGCCACGCATGCCGACCGCAAGAGCCTGTTCGAGCGCGCCGGGCGGCTCGTGGTCACGCTCGCGAAACGCTATTACGAGGAAGAGGATGAAAGCGTCCTGCCGCGCGCCATCGCCAGCTTCGAGGCATTCGAGAACGCGATGAGCCTCGATATCGCCATGGGTGGATCGACCAACACCGTTTTGCACCTGCTCGCCGCCGCGCACGAGGCGGGGGTCGATTTCACCATGCAGGATATCGACCGGCTCAGCCGCAAGGTGCCCTGCCTCAGCAAGGTCGCGCCGGCGAAGGAGGACGTGCACATGGAGGACGTCCACCGCGCTGGCGGGATCATGGCGATCCTCGGCGAGCTCGAGAAGGCCGGCCTGCTGCATACCGCGCTGCCCACCGTGCACAGCCCGACCATGGGCGACGCACTCGACGACTGGGACATCGGACGGACGCAGAACAACAAGGTGCGCGAATTCTACGCGGCGGCGCCCGGCGGCGTGCCTACCCAGACTGCCTTCAGCCAGTCCGCGCGCTGGGAAAGCCTCGATCTCGACCGCGAAAACGGCGTGATCCGCAGCGCCAGCCATGCTTTCAGCCAGGATGGCGGGCTTGCGGTGCTCTACGGCAATATCGCGCGCGACGGCTGCATCGTGAAGACCGCCGGCGTCGATGAAAGCATCCTGACCTTCTCGGGCCCGGCACGGGTCTACGAGAGCCAGGACGATGCGGTGACCGCGATCCTCACCGGCCAGGTGGTCGAAGGCGATGTCGTGGTCATCCGCTACGAAGGGCCGCGCGGCGGGCCGGGCATGCAGGAAATGCTCTATCCCACCAGCTATCTCAAATCGAAGGGGCTGGGGGCTGCCTGCGCCTTGCTGACGGACGGGCGCTTCTCGGGCGGCACCTCCGGCCTGTCAATCGGGCATGTCTCGCCTGAAGCGGCGCAGGGCGGGGCGATCGCGCTGGTCGAGGACGGCGACCGGATCGAGATTTCGATTCCCGAGCGAACGATCCACCTTGCGGTTCCGGACGACATACTCGCCGAGCGGCGTGCGGCGCAGGAGGCGAAGGGCTTTGTCCCGGCAGCGGCGCGCGAGCGGCGGGTCTCGCCAGCGCTCGAGGCCTATGCGGCGATGACCACTTCCGCCGCGCGCGGCGCGATTCGCGACGTTTCGCAGGTCAAGCGACACTGAGGCTTGCCCCCGCTCCGCGCGCGTGGCAGCGGCGGGGATGATGATCGCGCGACGCTTCCATCCCTGTGCCCTGCTTGCCGGCTGCGCGCTCGGCGCATGCGGGATCGCGCCCGATATTGCGTCCGAGGGCGGTATCCCGGTCAGCTGTGCTCTGGACGGAGCCAGCGACTTCGCCAGCGAGTGCTGGCTGGTCCGGACCGGCGAGGGAAGCGAAACCTTGTACATGATGCGTCATCCCGATGGCGGCTTCCGCAAGCTTGCCCCGGCCGACACACCGGCCGGTCTCGTCGAGTTCGACGGCGCACAAAGGGCCGAGAGCGCGCGCGAGGGGGAAAGCGTAACGCTGACCATCGGCGAGGATCGCTATCGTTGGGAGATGCCGAGCGATGACTGACGCCGTCCTCACCGTCGAGCAGATGCGCGCAGCCGAACAGGCGGCGATGGATGCGGGTGCCAGCGAATGGGAGCTGATGCAGCGCGCGGGCGAAAGGGCCGCGCAATGGGTCATGCGTGTCGCGGCGGGTAGGCCGGCAACGTTGCTATGCGGACCGGGCAACAATGGCGGCGATGGCTATGTCATCGCCGAGGCGCTCCGCCGCAAGGGACATCAGGTCAAGGTCATCGCACCGGTCGAACCGAAGGGCGAGACCGCGCGGCACGCCTGCGCGCAGTTCGCCGGCGAGGCTGTCCGCAGCGGATCACTGGAGCATCCCGTCGTCGTGGACTGCCTGTTCGGCTACGGGCTGGATCGCGAGGTCGGGGGTGCATTTGGCGAACTGCTCGAAGATCTGACTGCAAACAACTGTTACAAAATAGCAATCGATGTTCCGAGCGCGGTACAAAGCGATAGCGGCGCGGTGCTCGGGCCCTTGCCGCGATACGATCTGACGCTTGCTCTCGGCGCATGGAAGCAGGGCCATTTCCTGATGCCGGCGATGGCCTCGATGGGCTCGCGGCGGCTTGTCGATATCGGGCTTGCACTCTCTGTTGCTCCTGCGCGTTTCTCTAGCCGGCCACGGCTGCATGCACCTGGCCCCGACGCGCACAAATACCGCCGCGGGCTGCTCGCCATCGTCGCTGGCGCGATGCCTGGCGCGCCGCTGCTTGCCGCGGAGGCGGCGATGCGAGCCGGGGCGGGCTACGTCAAACTCATCAGCGAGCATTCGCACCCCGATGCCCCCGCCGAACTGGTTATCGAGCAGGGCAAGTTCGCCCAGCGGATCGCCGACGAGCGGATTTCGGCATTCCTCGTCGGTCCCGGCCTTGGACGCGACGGGACCGCACGCGAGCGGCTGGCGCAGGTGCTGGCGAAGAAGGTGCCTACCGTTCTCGATGCCGATGCGCTGCATCTGCTCGACGGCGAACTGCTCGATAGTGCCGACCCGGCGCGGCTGTGCATCACCCCGCACGAAGGCGAGCTTGCACGGCTGTGCGAGACCTTCGGCATCACCGTCGAAGGCAAGCTCGAGCGTGCGCGCGAACTGCAACAGGCGACCGGCCTGACGGTGCTCGCCAAGGGACCCGATACCATTCTGGAAAGTGACGTCATGACATCATTCTTCCCCCGCGGATCGAGTTGGCTTTCGGTCGCCGGGACGGGCGATGTGCTGGCAGGGGTCACGGCCTCGCGGCTCGCGGTTCATGGTGAACCGGGTCGCGCCTGCGAAGAAGCCGTCTGGCTGCATCACGAGGCGGCACTCTTGGCGAGCACGGCTTTTGCGGCGGGAGACCTTGCCCGTGCGGTCAAACCTGCCATGGCGGCTTTCCTGTGAGCGATACCGAAATCATCGAGCGAATTGCGGCCCGCGGCGATGGCGTCACGGCATCGGGCCGGCATGTCGTGCGCGGCGTACCCGGCGATATGGTTGCGGCGGACGGCACGCTGACGCCGGGACCGCATCATGCCACCCCGCCGTGCCGACACTTCCCCAAGTGCGGAGGCTGTCAGCTCCAGCATGCCGACGAGGCCGCGCTGCGCCAGTTCGTCACCGACCGCGTGGTCCACGCGGCACGGGCGCAGGACATCGCCGTGGACGAAGTGCTGCCCACGCATCTCTCGCCGCCCGGTTCGCGCCGCCGCGCAATGCTGCACGCGCTGCGGACCGCGCAGGGCGCGGTGCTGGGATTTCGCGAAGGCGGGTCGCACCGGATCGTCGACATGCGCGAGTGCCATATCCTCGTACCCGAGTTGATCGCGCTGGTTGAACCGCTGCGCGCGCTGGTCGCCGCGCACGGTGAACGGCAGGCGGTCGATATCGAGCTGACGCTGGCGGACCAGGGCGTCGACTGCACAGTGAAAGGCATTGCCGCCGAGGGATTGGCAGCGACCGAGGCCATGCTCGACTTTGCCCGCGACCACTCGCTTGCGCGCCTATCGCTCGACCGCGGCTATGGCCCTGAAACCGTGTGGGAGCCCGCACCGCTGACCGTCACG
>JBFOLW010000303.1:0-3600 GCA_040830305.1 Erythrobacter sp. | reverse complement strand
GGATATTTCGCGGCGCGGAAACGATGATGCGCCGACAGGAGAGAGGCCCCGCATGGGTTCGACAACTGCTGCCCTTCCGAAAAAGCTCCAGAACGCCATTACCGAACGGATGCGGCTGTCGCTGCTGACCGGCGATACGCCATTCGACAAGGCTCAGCTTGGCGATGCTGCCGTCTTCGTCGGCGAGCTGGCCGTGCAAAGGACGCCGGGCCGGTCGGCGATGGCGATCGAGAGCGTCAGCGAGGAGCGCCGACTGACGCGCATCGCCATCATCAACGATGACATGCCCTTCCTGGTCGACTCGGTGGCAGCGACAATTGCCGCACTGGGTCTGTCGATCGACCGGCTGGTGCACCCGGTGATCCCGGTTGAGCGCGATGCGAAGGGAAAACTTACCGGCATTCCCGACGGGGATCCCGATGATGCATTGTGGGAATCGGTAATCTACATCGAAGCGGCGCGTGTTGATGCAAAAACCCGCCGCGAGCTGCAGGAGTCGCTCAAACTGACTCTTGGCGATGTGCGCGCTGCAGTCGGCGACTGGCCCAAGATGCAGGACGCGATGGCCGCCGACGCCAAGCGAATTGCAGCGGCCGACAGCGAGGGCGCCGAACTGCTCGACTGGCTCAATTCGGGCATGCTGACCCAGCTTGGCCACGTTACCCGCCATCTCGACGGGCGGCAGGAGGGCGCCCTTGGCATCTGTCGCAAGAGCGCCGAGCAGTTACTCGCCGAGGCATCTTATGAGCGCGCCTTCGCCTGGTTCGAGAATGGCGACAACCGCCGCCGCCCCTTGATCATCAAGGCCAACCATCTCAGCAACGTCCACCGCCGCGTTCCGCTCGACCTGTTCATCGTGCCGCTCGAGGAAGGCGGCAAGACAGTGGCGCTCTCGGTCCATGCCGGCGTTTGGACCAGTGCCGCGCTGGCGGCCGCTCCGCGCAATGTCCCGCGTCTGCGCCGCGAACTCGAGACGCTCCGCGAACGCCACGGGTTCGACGATAGCGGTCATGCCGGCAAGGCGCTGGTGCACGCGCTGACCGCATTGCCGCACGACCTGCTCATCGGATTCTCCGAGGGCGATGTCGAACGCGTCGCAACCACCATGATGAGCCTGGTCGACCGGCCGCGCCCGCGACTCGCCTTGGTCGAAGCCCCGCTGGCCCGCCACCTGTTCGCCTTCGTGTGGCTTCCGCGCGACATGGTCGCCACCCAGGTCCGGCTCGAGATCCAGTCCCTGCTGGAGGAGGCCGCATCGGCGCGGCTGCTCGACTGGAGCCTCGAGGTCGAGGGGGGCAACCTCGCGACGATCCGCTTCGTCTTCGACATCCGCGATGGCGAGAAGGGGCATGACGAGGCCCGCCTTGAAGAGCAGATGCAGACGTTGCTACGCGGCTGGATCGAAGCGGTGGAATCCGAACTCGCGACGATCGAAGAACCCTCGCGCGCGGCAGGGCTGGCGATGCGCTTCGCCGACTGCTTCCCGACGACATTCCGCGGCCGCAACGGCCCTCGCGAAGCCGCGCTCGACATCGCACGCCTCCACCAGTTGGGTGCCAGTGCCGATAGCGAGGAAGTGGTCCGCGGCGCGCGGATGTATTTCTGCGACCGCGAAGTGGAAGGCTGCCTGCGCCTGAAGCTCTACCAGTCAGAAGGCAGCCTGCCGCTGTCCGAAGGCGTACCGGTGCTCGAGGATTTCGGCTTCTACGTGCGCTCGGAGATGCCCACCGTCCTCGACGAGGGACGCCTCGGTACGATCCACGACTTCCTCCTCGATCTCAAGCCGGGCTCAGATGCCAAGGCGTTGGTCGAGCGCTCGGATGCGATCGAAGAGGCGGTTGCCGCGGTGCTCAACGGCGAAGCCGAGAACGATCCGTTCAACCGGCTGGTGCCCGAAGCGGGACTGTCGGCACGCGAGGCGAACTGGCTGCGCGCCTTCTATCGCTACCTCCGTCAGGTGGGCATGAGCTTCACCATCTATACCGTCGTCGACGCGCTGGCCGCCGCACCCGATGTCACCCGCGCGCTTGTCGCCTTGTTCACCGCGCGTCACGATCCCGAGTTCGGAACCGGCCGCGAGACGGCGATGGAAGAAGCGCGCGCAGCGATCAAGCGCGGCCTCGCCAAGGTCAAGGCGATCAACGACGACCGCCTGTTGCGGCTCTACAACGCGCTGATCGATGCGATCCTGCGAACCAATGCCTTTGCGCCCGCAGCGGGCGAGGCGCTGGCCTTCAAGATCGAATCCGCTCGCGTTCCCGGCCTTCCGAAGCCCGTCCCCTATCGCGAAATCTTCGTCTATTCGCGCCGCGTCGAAGGCATCCACCTGCGCAGCGGCCCGGTCGCGCGCGGCGGCCTGCGCTGGTCCGACCGGCGCGACGATTTCCGCACCGAGATACTCGGCCTGATGAAGGCGCAGCGCGTGAAGAACGCGGTGATCGTCCCGACCGGTGCGAAGGGCGGGTTCTACCCCAAGCAGCTGCCCAACCCGGCAATCGATCGCGAAGGCTGGGCCGCCGAAGGCCGCGCCAGCTACGAGGTCTTCATCCGTACCCTGCTGTCGGTGACCGACAACATCGTCGACGACAAGGTTGTCCACCCCGACCAGGTCGTGATCACCGATGGCGAGGACCCCTATTTCGTCGTCGCCGCGGACAAGGGCACAGCAACCTTTTCCGACGTCGCCAATGCGATTGCGGAATCGAAGGATTTCTGGCTCGACGATGCTTTCGCAAGCGGTGGCTCGAAGGGCTACGACCACAAGGCCATGGGCATTACTGCCAAGGGCGCCTGGGTCAGCGTTCAGCGCCATTTCCTCGAGATGGGTATCGACGTCCAGAGCGACAGTATCGAGGTTGCGGGCTGCGGCGACATGTCGGGCGACGTCTTCGGCAACGGGATGCTGCTGTCGAAAGCGACCAAGCTGGTTGCGGCGTTCGACCATCGCCACATCTTCCTCGACCCCAATCCCGATCCGGCGACCAGCTGGAAGGAAAGGAAGCGACTGTTCGATCTCCCGCGGTCGAGCTGGGAAGACTATGACAGCACGCTCATCTCCAAGGGTGGCGGCGTTTATCCGCGCGATGCAAAGAGCATCAAGCTGTCCAAGACGATGCAGACGAAGCTTGGCCTCGATTATCGCGAGGTCGAACCCGAGCAGCTGATCTCGGCAATCTTGCGCGCGCCGGTCGACCTGATCTGGTTCGGCGGCATCGGCACCTATGTGAAGGCCACGCACGAAAACAACGTCCAGGTCGGCGACCCGGCGAACGACGCTTTGCGCGTCGATGCGGCGCAATTGCGAGCCAAGGTCATCGGCGAGGGAGCCAACCTCGGAATCACGCAGGCTGGTCGAATTGAATTCTCGCTTCACGGCGGGCGCTGCAACACCGACTTCATCGACAATTCGGCCGGCGTCGACTGCTCGGACAACGAGGTCAATATCAAGATCGCGCTCGCCGCAGCCAAGCGCTCGGGCAAGCTCAGCGAGCCCAAGCGCGTGGCGCTGCTCGAATCGATGACCGACGAAGTCGCCACGATCGTGCTCGAGGACAACCGCCTGCAGGCACTCGCGCTGTCCATCGCCGAACAGGGCGGAGC
>JBFOLW010000302.1:0-4144 GCA_040830305.1 Erythrobacter sp. | reverse complement strand
TGTCCTTCGCCGCCTTTTCTTTCGATTTTGCTGCGCCGATCTTGCCCTTGAGGTCGGCGATCTTGTCGTTGAGCGTATTCTCGAGTGTCGCGACCTGGCTGGCCGCCGCGGTAATCGCTGCGCGGGCCTTGGACGCATCGTTGTTCAAGGGCTTGGTCTGGCTCTGCAGCTGCGCGAAGCGCTTGGCGATGTCGGTCAGCTTCGCGGAGACGCTCGACGGTTCGGCGCCCGACTTGAGCTGCGACAGGATCGTCTGCAGCTCGGGCAGAACGCTCGTGCAGTAGGCGAGAACTGCCTTCTGCACCTCGGCGCCTTTCGCGAGGAACGGTGTCATCGCACTGTCGATCGATTTCGCGATCGGGCTGGCCGAGGCAGGCAGGTGCGGCACCGCCAGCAAGCTGTCGAGACTCGCCTTGGCAGCGGCGAGGGCGGAAGAAAAGGGACCGGAAGCCATGGTGGTTTCCCCTCGTTGCAATGGATGGGAGCATGCGGTGCCGCGCGAGCTATCAGCGAGCGCGCGGCACCGGGACGCCGGACGTCAGGCAGCTTCCTTGAGCTGTTCCTCCATCAGCTTGTCGAGCGTCTGGTCGTTGCTCGCCGATTTCACCTGCACGCCTGCCATCTGGGTCTTGATCGTGGCGATATCTGTCAGCACCGTTCCGATCTCGGCATTGGCTGCATTGACGAACAGCGTCCGCACCTCGTCAGCCGACAGGACCCCGTTCTTGAGGTCGGTGATCAGGCCGCCGATGTCGGCGACGAGCGAGTTCCAGGCGTTTTCCATAGCAGTTGCGGCTTCCATCGCCGTCTGGACCTGCGCCACAAGCGCCGTGTAGTTGGTGCTGACTCCCGAGGCGAGCTTGACCTCCTCCTTGAGCTGGCTTTCCTCTTTTAGCACCGAAGCTTTCTGATGGTTGAGCGACACGATCGCCGAGACCGAGCCGACTTCGCCCGCAACGCCGCTCACCACGATACCCGCGCCGGCAAGAACCACGCCAGTTGACGTGCCGGCGGTCACGAAATCGGCGATTGCCCCGACGCAGATCAGGAAGGCGCCGCCGACAATCGCAAGGCCGCTGACGACCGCTCCGGCGATGGCTCCGCCGATCTCCTTGTTGATCTTGTGGACTTCGCTTTCGAGGCCCGCGAGTACGCCACTGTCGCCATCGACGGTCGGATTGAGATCGGTCACGATGCGATGGAAATCCTGCGCATCGGTCGACAGCTGGGCATGGAAATTCTCGATGTCCTGGACGACCTTTGCCGCGTCGCGCTGATAGGTTTGGCTGGCTTGCAGCACCGCATTGAGCTCGGCGGTCCACTGCGCCTCGGTCGAACCTTCCGGCAGGGTTGCCGGCAGCGCCTTGTTGAGCTGGAAGTAGTTGCCGATGTTGCCCATGTTGGTGATGATCTCGGGCTGCAGCGTGTTGAGATAGTTGTTGGCGTGTTTCTGCGCAGTGGCGAGGCCGGCATTGATCTCTTGCTCCAGCTTCTTGAGCGATTTCTCCTTGCTGAAATCGACCTTGGGCTGACCGAGAATCCCGTTGCAATAGGTCTGGACAACCAGTCCCGCGCCAATCTGGCCGGTGTTGGCCTTGCTCATCGCCGTGGCACCAGTGCCGATCTTGCCCGTGTCATTGTCCGCCATCTGCTTCCTCCATAGATATGCAGGCCACCGATCACCTGCCGGCCGGCCACACAGTTTCGCTTCTTCTCGTTGCGAGCAGTCGTTCCGCGTGAACGACGAGCGAAGCCTATGGAAATCGCGAAGAAATACTGGCCAATGCGCGCCCATTTCCGAGCGATCGTCGCCATTAGGTCGGTGGGTGGCGGAATTGCGGCGCGCATTTTTGGTCCAGAACGGATGCGAAATCCGCAGAATGGCGCGCGGCCGCGTTTCGAGACGCGGCACCGACTTCTAGGGGGGAGGGAGAGGAATGTCGGCGGCCGCGTCTCTACTCGCTGCCATATCGCCTCGCCGGTGCGGGGGCCGGTGGCCTGCCGCTGGTGGCGAGGAAGGCCAGAAACGCAGCTGCTTGGAGGGCCGTCGCTTCTGTAACTCGTCCGGGACGGGAGTGTCAGGGTTCACCGTCCGGCTGTGAGGCCTGTAATAATCTTGCTCACCGGCGAACTAAAGTGAGAAAAGGTTGAATGATGTTGCGTGATGCGCAACTCACCTTTGCCGCCGGGTTCGAGTGCATCATATGATATTCCGCCAGTCGCTGAGTGGTAGCAGGCAAGAAAACCTGGGCAATTGCACGAAAGTGCACACATGCAGCAGTAAAGGCATGGCTGCTGGCCGGATCGGATCAACAGGTCCCGCCGCATCTGGACGGAGCGGAATCGATTTCTGACCGACCGCCGAAGATGCGGCGATCGGTGCCATTTGACGGTCCGTAGTGGGTAGTTTTGCGGCACGCGCAACGCAATCGCCCTGCTCGCGCTGGACAGGCATGCCACGCTGGCCTTAACGGGGCCCATGCAGCCAGAGCACCTCCCCGATTCCATCCTCATCGTCGATTTCGGCAGCCAGGTCACCCAGCTCATCGCCCGCCGCGTGCGCGAGGCCGGCGTGTATTCGGAGATCGCACCCTTCAGCCAGGCCGAAGAGGCGTTTCACCGGATGAAGCCCAAGGGCATCATCCTGTCGGGTTCGCCCGCCAGCGTGTGCGACGACGGTAGTCCCCGCGCGCCGCAAGTGCTGTTCGACAGTGGCCTGCCGATCCTCGGCATCTGTTACGGCCAGCAGGTGATGAGCCAGCAGCTGGGCGGCGAAGTCCGCCCCGGTCACGAGACCGGTGAGGGCGGCGAATTCGGCCGCGCCTATCTCACCGTGACCGAGGACTGCGCCTTGTTCGACGGCCTCTGGCAAAAGGGAGAGCGCCACCAGGTCTGGATGAGCCACGGCGACAAGGTCACTAGGTTCGCCCCCGGCTTCAAGATTGTCGCAACCAGCGACGGTGCACCCTTCGCGGTGATCGCCGACGAGGAGCGAAAATACTACGGCACGCAGTTCCACCCCGAGGTCATCCACACGCCCGATGGCGGCAAACTGCTCGCCAATTTCGTACGCCATGTCTGCGGGCTAGCGGGCGACTGGACCATGGCCGAGTTCCGCAAGACCAAGATTGCCGAGATCCGCGAACAGGTCGGCGACGGCAAGGTCATCTGCGGCCTGTCGGGCGGGGTCGATTCGGCGGTCGCGGCCGTGCTCATCCATGAGGCGATCGGCGACCAGCTGACCTGCGTATTCGTCGATCACGGCCTGATGCGGATGAACGAGGCCGAACAGGTCGTCACGCTGTTCCGCGATCATTACAATATCCCGCTGGTCCATGTGAACGCGGAGGAAATGTTCCTCGGCGGACTCGCCGGCGAGACCGATCCCGAAAGGAAGCGCAAGTTTATCGGCGGCGCCTTCATCGACCTGTTCGAAGCCGAGGCGAAGAAGATCGGCGGCGCGGATTTCCTCGCGCAAGGCACGCTCTACCCGGACGTGATCGAGAGCGTTTCGTTCACCGGCGGTCCGAGCGTCACGATCAAGAGCCACCACAATGTCGGCGGGCTGCCCGAGCGGATGAACATGGAGCTGGTCGAACCCTTGCGCGAACTGTTCAAGGACGAGGTCCGCGAACTGGGTCGCGAACTCGGCCTGCCCGAGGTGTTCGTCGGCCGGCACCCGTTCCCGGGGCCCGGCCTTGCCATCCGCATTCCCGGCGAGGTGACCAAGGAGCGCTGCGATATCCTGCGCAAGGCCGACGCGATTTACCTCGAGGAAATCCGCAATGCGGGGCTCTACGATGCGATCTGGCAGGCCTTTGCCGTGCTGCTGCCGGTAAAGACCGTCGGCGTGATGGGCGACGGGCGCACGTACGACAGCGTTTGCGGCTTGCGGGCGGTGACCAGCACCGATGGCATGACCGCCGATATCTATCCCTTCGACGCGGGCTTCCTCAGCCGCGTGGCGACGCGCATCATAAACGAAGTGCAGGGCATCAACCGCGTGGTCTACGACTATACGTCGAAGCCGCCGGGCACGATCGAGTGGGAATAGGCAACCAAGCGCCGAACCCGACCGCCACCGCGCCCCGCTTGAGTGCGGGATCCGTTGCGTTGCTTGCGGCGCTGGCGATTTTGGCCTTCG
>JBFOLW010000301.1:0-10618 GCA_040830305.1 Erythrobacter sp. | reverse complement strand
TTGTAGGTGAACCGCAGACCGATCTGCCGCGGAGGCAGGATGTGCGTCGAGAAGGCCCGCGGATAAACGGTGCCGCCCTCGAAATCTGTCACGGTCTGGTTGAACTGTGGCGTCCCGATCGCGCCCGTTTCGGCAAATTCGTCGAACAGGTTGTCGACGAAGAGAGTAGCGGTCCAGCGATCGGCCTCATACGAGATCGAGGTGTTCACCACCGCATAGCCATCAAGCGTAAAGCTGGAGCCGCGACCGCCAGCACGCGTCAACACGTTGCTCTGGTAGGCGAGGCTTCCGTTGATGACGAGATTGTCGCCGTTGGACAGCGGGTGGTCGTAAGCGCTGAACAACGAGAACTGCGTCGTCGGCGAACCCGGCAGGCGATCGCCGTCCTGGCCGTCCTCGAAGCCTGAACCGAATCCCGGCGGGGTGATCGTGCGGATCAGGTCGGGCGTGAGCGCCGTGAGCGTCGAATCGGTGTAGCTGAAGTTCCCGCGCAACTGGAAACGATCGGTCGCCCGCCAGCTAGCGGATAGCTCAATACCCTTCGATTCCGCCCCGGCACCGTTGACGGTGATCGGGATATTGGCGTTGACGGTAGCCGAGCCAAGCTGCGGATCGATCCAGTCGATATAGTAGAATGCGCCGTTGAAGGTCAGCGCGCCGTCGGCAAGGGTCGATTTGAAACCGAGTTCGTAATTGCGGGTCTTGTCGGGCGAAAACTGGCGTTCGTCACGCGCCGAGATATCGCCCGGGTTGGGCCCGAACTGCTGCCCTGGCGCGAGCGCACACGCGCCCTGCGTGGCGTTGGGATCGAAAGGCGGGCACTCGCCAAGTCCGTTTACGCCGCCGATGCGGTAACCCTCGCTGACCGTTGCATAGATCAACAGGTCGTCGCTGGCCTCCCACGAAACGTTGGCCTTGAACAGGAAACCGTCATCCGATTGCGCCAGCGCCGGGTCGAAGGCCTGCCGCGCGACCTCGTCCAAGGTTAGCGGGGTGTAGCTGAGCGGTTCGAACAGTGGGAAGTCCACGGTCGAGGCGGCCTTGAGGCTGTAATCGTAATAGCGACCGCCGAGCGTCACGGTGAGCTGGTCGAAGAACTCGTAGCTGAGTTCCCCGAACACCGCCTTTTCGGTCAGCCGCTGCCGATCGGTCGAGAAGTACTCGAGCGCGTCGGGGCGGTCCGTCAGGCCGAAGCCAAGCGCCGGCTGGTTCACATAGGGCACATAGTTCGGCACGAACTCCGACGATGAGGCCGCGAGATCGAACCGGTTGTAATAGCCGCCGATGATCCAGTTGAAGGGACCGTCACCTGTCGAAACCAACCGGATTTCCTGGTTGATCCGCTCTTCTTGCCCGACTTCGCGGGTGAACGCGGTGAAGGCAGGAAACAGTTCATAGCTGTACTCGAGCGTGATCAGCAGGTTGGTCTGGTCGCGCTGGCCTTCGTCGCTGAAAGTGCTCCAGCCGGTCGCCGAGGTCAGTTCGGCAAAACCAAGGTCGGCGATCATTTCGAGCGCGATCAGATCGTTCTTGATGGTATTCGGCTCACGAACACGGAAGGCGGCCTCGTAGCGGCCTACGCTGGCATTGCCATCGAGCAGGCCCGGAACATTGTTTCGCCAGTGCGATACACGGCGACCTTCGATGTCGGCTTCCTGGTAGTAATAGGTCAGCGTTGCATCGAACCACGGTGCCGGTTCCCAGCGCGCCGCGATACGGCCCGAGAGGGTCTCTTCGCCGTCCGCGTCCTTGACCCGGTTGAGGCCGGCCGCGGTATCCGGATTGGTTACACCGATCTGGTCGACCACATTGACGTAGTCGATGAAGCCCGAATTGTCGGTCCAGTCGAGCGAACCGCGGATCGCGAAGGTATCCGAAAGACCGAAGTTGACCGTTGCGCCCGTTTCGTAGCTGAGGCTCGAGGCTTCATCGTACTTCGAAATCTCGCCGCGCACCGTCGCCGTCGTCTCGCCGAATTGCGGCTTGCGAGGAATATAGCGGATGGCGCCGCCCAGCGTCCCCGCACCGTAAAGCGTACCCTGCGGTCCAAGCAGGACTTCGACGCGCTCGAGATCGTTGAGCTTGAGGTCGACGAATACCGGGATCTCGCCGATATAGGTCGCCACGGTACCGCCGCCGTCATTGTTGCCGTCGCCCGATCCGATCGCATCGACGTTCAGGCCGCGCACGATCACCGGATTGCCCTGGCGTCCACCGCGATCGACAATGTTGATGCCCGGAACGAAAGGCAGGAGGTCGGACAGTTCGGTCAGCCCCTGCTCCTCGATCTGTTCGGCCCCCACGGCTGCGATATTGAGCGGGATGTCCTGAACCGAAGCCTCGCGCCGGGTGGCCGTCACGACGATTACCGGGTCGCCTGCAGCAGGGTTTGCCGATTGGTCCCCGTCCTGCGCAAATGCGGGCGCGGCCCAAGTGGCGGCAAACATCGTGCTGCCGAGCAGCGTTGTGCGGGTCAGGTGACCGGTTGTTCTCTTTTTCATATCTCACTACCCCATAATTGCGCTGTTGCAGGGGCGACCCGATGCTGTTTGGAAACAAGCAGTGAGAATGAGGCAAGCTTGACGAAATTTGTCAACGCTACAGAAGGACGAACCGACATTTTCGATCTTCGAAATGCACGAAAGCAACTGTTCGCGGGCAATTTCCAGGCGGCGCATGCGGCGGCGCAGCGAGCGATCAAGGCAGATCCTTCCGCGGTCGAGGCGGTGCTCGTCATGGCAGCCATCGCGGTAGAGCATGGCAATGGTCCCGGCGCGGAGCGGTTGTGCACGCTGGCAGCAAACACGGGTCACAGAAGCTGCTGGCTGGCGCTTCTCGAGGCCCGCGTGGCGCTGCTCAAGCAGGACCAGGAGCGCGCGCGCGAAAGGGCGCTGGCCGCCAGCCTGCTGGCAACCGAGGATCCCAATATCGCCAACCAACTCGGTGTAGCCCTGTCGCGCACAGGACGGCATTCAGATGCGGTCGCCCCTTTCCGGCAGGCGGTCAGGGGTGTGCCCGACAATGCGGACTATCGCTATAATCTCGCCGTGGCGCTGCAATTCGCTGGCGACCTGGCGGATGCCGAAGCCGAGTTCCGAGAGCTGGTCGGCATCGCCCCGTCCCACGCAAAGGGTTGGGGGGCGCTGGTCCAGCTCGCCGACGCCCCCGATCCGGACTGGGAAGATCGCCTCACCGACCTCTTTGAGGCGAGCGAGGACACCGAGACGCGACTCGCGCTCGGCCATGCCCTCGCCCGGCTTGCCGAAGGGCGCCAACAATGGGACGCTTCGCTGGTATGGCTCGACCGGGCCAAGGCGGCGAAAGCCCGCGAGGTGGCCTATGACCGCACATTCGCCGAAGCTCTCGCCGATACCGCAATCGAGGCCGGCAAGTCAGGAGAGTTTGCGCCGGAACCTCGGGGTGACGAGCGTCCGATCTTCATCGTCGGGATGCCGCGCACCGGGACAACCCTGGTCGAGCGCATCCTTTCATCACACCCAAGCGTACGCTCTGTGGGCGAGTTGTCCGACTTCGCCATCCTGCTGAAGCAGGCGCTGGCGACCCCCGGACAGCTCGTGCTCGAGCCGGCACTGCTCGAAGCGGCTGCACGGGCCGAAGACCTTTCCGCCGTCGGCGATGCCTATCTGGGCCGCGTCGGACTGCTGGCGGGCGACGCGCCGCATTTCATCGACAAGATGCCCTTCAACGCCTTTTTCGCAGCCGCCATCTTGCGCGCATTGCCAGGTGCCCGGGTGATTTGCCTGCGTCGCTCGCCGTTCGACGTCCTGTTCGCCAACTACCGCCAACTCTTTGCGACCGGCTTCAGCTATTACAGCTATGCCTACGACTTCGGCGACACCGCGCATTTCGTGGCCAGCTTCGAACGAATGGCAGACTCCTTCGCGGACAGTCTCCCGCCCGGCCGGTTCCTTCCGGTGCGCTACGAAGATGTCGTAGCGGACCAGCGCGCGCAGACCGAGCGCCTGCTGGAATTCTGCGGGCTCGAATGGGACGATGCCTGCATGGCGTTCCACCGCAACACGCAGCCCGTTGCCACAGCCAGCGCTGTGCAGGTCCGCTCGCCAATCTATGCGAGCTCGGTAGCGAAATGGCGCCGCTATTCGGAAGGCGCCGAGCGGGCAATCGGCGAGCTCGGCCAATATGGACTGAGCCCCTGACCGATTGACAGTCAGGGGCTCAGGAAATTCATTGCACGATGACCGGGAGCGGGTGCCTCAGGCGGCCGCTTCCTCGTCCTTCTTGCCGCCGTGGACCTGGATCGGCTCTTTCTTGCCTTCCACCACGTCCTTGTCGATCACGATCTCGGTCACCCCGTCCATGTCGGGAAGGTCGAACATCGTGTCGAGCAGGATGCCTTCGACGATCGAACGGAGACCGCGTGCGCCGGTCTTGCGCTTGATCGCCCGCTCGGCGATTGCGCGCAGCGCTTCGTCCGTGAAGGTCAGTTCGACATCCTCGAGCTCGAACAGCTTGTGATACTGCTTGGCGATGGCGTTCTTCGGTTCCTGCAGGATCGTCACCAGCGCATCGACATCGAGGTCGTGAAGCGTTGCGATCACCGGAAGGCGGCCGACGAATTCGGGGATCAGACCGAACTTCAAAAGGTCTTCCGGCTCGCTCTTCTCGAGCAGTTCGCCCACGCGACGCTTGTCCGGATCGGCAACATGCGCGCCGAAACCGATCGAGCGCTTCTGCAGGCGGTCGGCGATGATCTTGTCGAGGCCGGCAAAGGCGCCGCCGCAGATGAACAGGATGTTGGTGGTGTCGACCTGCAGGAATTCCTGCTGCGGATGCTTGCGCCCACCCTGCGGCGGGACGGAAGCCGTGGTGCCTTCCATCAGCTTAAGCAGCGCCTGCTGCACGCCCTCACCCGAGACGTCGCGCGTGATCGAGGGGTTCTCGGCCTTGCGCGTGATCTTGTCGATCTCGTCGATATAGACGATCCCGTGCTGCGCCTTCTCGACATTGTAGTCGGAGGCCTGGAGCAGCTTGAGGATGATGTTCTCCACGTCCTCGCCCACATAACCGGCTTCGGTCAGCGTGGTGGCGTCGGCCATGGTGAAGGGCACGTCGAAGGTGCGCGCCAGCGTCTGCGCGAGCAGCGTCTTGCCCGAACCGGTCGGGCCGACGAGCAGGATGTTCGACTTTGCCAGTTCGACATCGCCGGCCTTGGC
The DNA here is from genome assembly GCA_040830305.1 of Erythrobacter sp. Taxonomy (GTDB): domain Bacteria; phylum Pseudomonadota; class Alphaproteobacteria; order Sphingomonadales; family Sphingomonadaceae; genus Qipengyuania. Next base: position 5,423 of record JBFOLW010000301.1, on the reverse strand, counting down.
GCCGTGCTTCAGCCGCTTGTAGTGGTTGTGCACCGCGACCGAGAGGACGCGCTTAGCGCGGTCCTGCCCGATGACGTAGTCGGCCAGCGTGGCGCAGATCTCGGCAGGCGTCGGAACGTCGCCTTCCTTCTTGCCGGTCAGCCCCGCCTTGGTTTCCTCGCGGATGATGTCGTTGCACAGCTCGACGCATTCGTCACAGATGAACACGGTCGGGCCCGCGATGAGCTTCCTCACCTCGTGCTGCGACTTGCCGCAGAAGCTACAATACAGGGTCGATTTGCTGTCGGTACCGCTCAACTTGGTCATATCCTAACGTCTTTCCCACGTCGCCGTCGGCATATCTCCGACTTTAGGGGCCACGGGGTATGGGTCAATATCCTAGGTAGCACGGCCTCCTTGCCACAAACTGAAGCGGCAAGGTTGCCCAATCCCTACGACATTCTTGCAACAGTCCCGCCGGGGAACAGGTTCCACGGCGGAGCCCGAAGCCAACTTACTCTGGCGCTCCGCCCGAGCCATCGGCATCGCCGCCCTCGGATTCGGGGCGTGTTTCGAAAACCTTGTCGACGATGCCGAATTTCATCGCTTCGTCGGCTTCGAGGAAGGTATCGCGATCCATCGCCTTCTCGATCTCGTCGAGGCTCTGGCCGGTGTACTTCACATAGAGGTCGTTCATCCGCTTCTTGATGCGCAGGATCTCGCGCGCCTGGATCTCGATGTCGCTCGCCATGCCGCGCGCACCGCCCGACGGCTGGTGGACCATGATCCGCGCATTGGGCAGCGCGATGCGCATGCCGGGCTCGCCTGCTGCCAGCAAGAAGCTGCCCATCGAGGCGGCCTGCCCCATGCACACGGTCGAAACGCGCGGCTTGATGTATTGCATCGTATCGTGGATCGCCATGCCGGCGGTCACCACGCCGCCAGGCGAGTTGATGTACATGCTGATCGGCTTCGACGGGTTCTCGCTTTCGAGGAACAGCAGCTGCGCGGTGATGAGCGATGCCATCCCGTCTTCGACCTGGCCGGTGACGAACACGATGCGTTCGCGCAGCAGGCGACTGAAGATGTCGAAGCTGCGTTCGCCGCGGCTGGTTTGCTCCACGACCACGGGCACGAGCGCACCGGTGACGGAGTCGGTGGTGAACTGGCCCTGGGCGCCGTGCGCGTCGCTGCCGAACAGATCGATCATGAATAGTCCTCTTGTCGGGTCATTTGGCGGCCTATGTCGCCATGCTATGGCGGATGTTCAAGGGGCTTAACCCTCGAAAGCGGAGGATATGTCGAATGCGACCAAGATCAGTCCATTTTCGCGGCTTATCGCGCCGTTACAGTCATCGGTCGTAGCAGGAATCCGTTCGTCGGATGACGGATGTCATCGGTCGAAGCACGATTGGTATCATCGGCTACAGGCGTAAACGAAAGATCAGGGAAACAACGAAAGACCGCAATAACATGAGCTTACGCCTCCTTACCCTCGTCACGTCGACGCTGGCATTGGCCGCAGGTGTGGCAACACCTGCCCTCGCCCAGGACGAAGAGGGAGGCGAAGCGTCGGCCGAGCAGGCCCCGGCGCCTACCGAGGGCGCGCAGGTCTACGAACCTGACTATTTCGCCCAGTTCGCCCCGCGCAACGCATTCGACATGGTCAGCCGTATCCCCGGCTTCTCGATCAGCGGTGGCAACGACCAGGGCCAGCGAGGCCTCGGTCAGGCGACCCAGAACGTGATCGTCAATGGCGAGCGGCTGTCGAGCAAGTCCGAGAGCGTGCGCGACCAGCTGCGCCGCATTCCCGCCGCCGACATCATTCGCGTCGAGATTCTCGACGGCAATGCCACCGGAATACCCGGCCTTACGGGCCAAGTCGCCAATGTGGTCTATACCAGCAACGGTGCATCCGGGCAGTTCCGCTGGAACACCGGGTTTCGTGCGCATAACACAGAGGCCCAGCTCTATGGCGGCGAGATCTCGCTTACCGGGAGCAGCGGCGATCTCGACTATACGGTTTCTCTGACCAACCAGAATAATCGGTTCGGCGCCGATGGACCGATCCTCATCACCGATGCGCAAGGAAACTTGATCGAATCGCAGGACACCAAAATGTCCGGCAAATTCGACAACCCGAAGCTCGCCACCATCTTTGCCTATGATTTCGGCGGTGACGTGCTGGCCAACCTCAATCTGAGCTACCGCGAGGACTACTTCAAACGGCGGGACCCCGAAATCGCGACGCCGGTCAACGGTCCGGTTCGCACCCGCGATGCGCGGCGACAGGAAGATGGCCCAGAGTATGAGATCGGCGCCGACATCCAGTTCCCCTTTGGGCCCGGCACACTCAAGCTTATCGGCCTCGAACGGTTCGAGCGCGACAACTTCGTGTCCAGCGTCGTCGACAGCTTTTCCGACGGAAGCCAGTCACAGGGCTTCAGGTTCGAACAGGTCAATGAAGCTGGCGAGAGGATCGGCCGCCTCGAATACAGCTGGAACCTGTGGGATGCGGATTGGCAATTGTCGGGCGAAGCAGCCTTCAATCGTCTCAACCGGGCCTCGAGGCTGTTCGCCTTGGCACCGGGCGGCGACTTCGTGGAGCTCGCCTTCCCGCAAGGCACGGGCGGCGTCACCGAGGACCGCTACGAGACCAGCCTCAGCTTCTCGCGCGCTCTTTCGGACACGTTGTCGGTCCAGGTGATCGGCGCGATGGAATTCTCGAAGATCGAACAGACCGGGTCGGCCGCCAATTCGCGCAGCTTCAAGCGCCCCAAGGGCTCCTTCGCCGCCACCTGGAAGCCGTCCGACGATTTCGATGTCTCGGTCACCGTGGCACGCCGTGTCAGCCAGCTGTCATTCGGCGACTTTCTCGCCAGCGTGAATCTCGACAACGACAACGCGAATGGTGGCAACAACGAACTCGTACCCTACCAGAGCTGGGACGTTGAAATCGAGGCCAACAAGTCGCTGGGGCCATGGGGCTCGATCCAGTTGCAGGCGCGGCAGGCGTGGTTCGAGGACTTCATCGACTGGTTCCCGCTGCCGAACGGCGGCGAGGCACGCGGCAATATCGGCGATGCCGACCGGTTGCACCTCCAGGCCAATGCCACGATCAATCTTGACCCGATCGGCTTCAAGGGCGCCCGGCTCGACATCGAGGCGGTCAAGCGCTGGATGAGCGTTACCGACCCCTTTACCGGGCTAGACCGGCCGTTTTCCTTCGATCAGGAAGGCATGTTCGAGATCGACTTCCGGCATGACATCCCTTCGACCGACTGGGCATGGGGTGGCAGCCTCGAGCACTTCGACAACGCTCCCTATTCGCGCAGATTTGAAGAAGGTCGCGACTGGGAAGGACCACTGTGGGGATCGCTGTTTGTCGAGCACAAGGACGTATTCGGCTTCACCGTGCAGGCCCGAGCCAACAATCTCCTCGGCGCGCGGAATTTCTTCCGCCGCACCGTGTTCGATGGACCGCGCCCGGACAGCGACATCCTGTTCCACGAGTATCAGGATCGCCGGATCGGACCGATCTTCCGCCTGACGATTAGCGGAGATTTCTAAGCGGGCCGGACCCCCCTCGCCTTCCGCGCGTTAAGGGCGAAAGGGGGAGGTCCTTGGAGTTCGATCCACGCATCCTGATGTTCGTCGTGTTCGGCACGGGTCTGACCCTGGCCGTCATGCTGGAGCGCTGGCTGGCGCGGTTCTGGCTGTCGTTGCCGATCCTCTATGTCGCGGTCGGCTTCGTCGTCTGGTCACTCCCGCTCGGGCTGCCGCACTTCAATCCGACGGTCGACGGCTTCGACGCGATCACGCTCGAATACGCCACCGAGTTCATCGTCATCGCCTCGCTCATGGCGGCCGGGATAGCGATCGACCGGCCGGTGAGCTGGGCCAACTGGCGCCAGATCTGGCCGTTGCTGGTCATTGCCATGCCGCTGACGATTGCCGCTGTTGCGCTGCTCGGCTGGTGGGCGCTGGGGCTGGCCCCGGCCAGTGCGATCCTGCTCGGTGCGGCACTGGCGCCGACCGATCCTGTCCTTGCACGCAGCGTGCAGGTCGGCCCGCCGGGCGAGGACCAGCGGCACGACGTCCGATTCAGCCTGACCGTCGAAGCAGGTCTCAACGATGGTCTGGCCTTTCCGTTCACCTATCTCGCGATTGCCGCTGTCGGAATGACTGCCCTGGGTGACTGGACTCTGGAATGGGCCGCAATCGACCTGGGGTGGCGGATCGTGGCCGGTTGCGCCGTGGGTTGGGCCGTCGGCCGTATCGGCTCTTGGTATGTGTTCGAGCGTGAGGCCGATGCACCGATGGAAGAGATCGACGAGGCCAGCGAGAAATCGGGCCGCCCGGTCTATTCGACAAGCGAAGGCCTCATCGTCCTCGGCACGCTCTTGCTTGCCTATGGCCTGGCCGAACTGGTCGAGGGCTATGGTTTTCTCGCGGTTTTCGTCGGCGCGGTTACTGCTCGCCAGCGCGAGAACCGGAGCCGCTATCACAAGATCAGCCACCACTTCATCGACCAGATCGAGCAGATCGTGCTGGTCGCGGTCCTGTTCGGCTTCGGTGCCATGCTGGCAAGCGGGGTGCTGGCGGCGCTGACCTGGCCTGCAGCCCTTGTGGGCCTGGCTCTGGTGTTCATTATCCGCCCGATCTCGGGCCTGCTCGCGGAACTCAACTGCGACCTGCCGATGATCGGAAAGCTCGCGGTCGCCTTTCTCGGTGTGCGCGGAATGGGCTCGATCTATTACCTCGCCTACGGACAGAACCACGCCGATTTCGCGCAGATCGATCTGTTATGGGCCACGGTAAGTTTCGCGATCCTCGTCTCGATCGTGGTGCATGGCGTCGTGTCCGGCCCGTTCATCCGACACGTCGAGGACTGCCGCGCGCATGTCCATGCCGGCCAGGACACGAGCATGGCCTCGCTCTCACCCGGCGGCCCCGAATTCGAAGTGGAGCCCCCTGCCAAGCCCGAATAGCGCAGGCCCGAACGACAAAGGGCGGCGAACCGAAGTTCGCCGCCCTTTGCGTGTGCGGTTCGAGAAGGCTTACTTCTTGGTCGCTGCCTTCTTGGCAAGGGCCTTCTTGGCAGCAGGCTTTTTCGCTACTGCCTTCTTCTCGGGCGCCTTGTCGTCAGCCTTTTTCGCCGCCGGCTTCTTGGCGGCAGCCTTCTTGGCAGGCGCTTTCTTTTCGGCGGGCTTGTCGTCCGCCTTCTTCGCAGCAGCCTTCTTCGCCGGAGCCTTCTTGGCGGGTGCCTTCTTCTTCGGCTTCTCTTCGGTGGTTTCTTCCGCCTCGATCGCGGCCTCGAGTTCCTCGCGCGTTACCTCGCGGTCGGTGATCTCGGCCTTGTCGAACAGGAAGTCGACAACCTTGTCTTCATAGAGCGGGGCGCGCAGCTGGGCGGCGGCCATCGGCTCCTGCTGGACGTACTG
>JBFOLW010000300.1:0-4711 GCA_040830305.1 Erythrobacter sp. | reverse complement strand
CGATGTCTCCTCGGCCGTGGGATTGGTCGGCCTTGCCGGGCTGTTTGCCTGGGTGGCTTTCGCGCGCGCTTTCCCCGATATCGCACAGGCCTTCGATTGGGCGGTGCCGCGCGATACTCTGGGTGGCAAGCATTCGGCGCTCTTCGGCCTGCTGGCCGCGGCGATCCCGATGGCGCTGTGGTCCATCTTCATCGACAAGGTGCATCTGCGCGCATCGACCGGGCTCGACTGGTCATTGATGCGCGGCCGCAAACCCGATCGCAGCGCGACTTGGGTCAAGCTGGTCGGTCTATGGGCGACCTGGGCGATCATCGCTGGCCTCTATTGCCTGTGCCGGTGGTACTGGGAGGGGCAGTATGTCTTCTCGATGCAGGTTCTCGGCTATGCCGCGCTGCCGTTGGTGGTGCTGTCGGTGCCCTATGTTTTCTGGATCGACCGGGCGCTGGTAAACCAGCGCGATCACGCTTGGCATTTCGGCGCGCTGCTGCTGATGCGCCCCGGCTGGGACATGGCGGAGGTCCGCAAGCACTGGCAGGCATGGATCATCAAGGCCTTCTTCACCGCCTTCATGATCTCGATCATCCCCTTCGCCTTCCGCACGATAGTGACTGCCGATTTCGCAGAGATCGCCGCGCGGCCCGAACGGATCGCGCTGACGGTCATCGAGGCGATGTTCATGATCGACGTGATGATCGGTACGGTGGGCTATATCGTGACCATGCGCCCACTCGATGCGCATATCCGCTCGGGCAATCCGCTGCTCGGCGGGTGGATCGCTGCACTGATTTGTTATCCGCCGATCGTCTGGGGCATCCTCGGTGGCGGCAAGGCGATCAATTACGAGTTCGAGACCGCAGGCTGGCTGCACTGGATGGCAGGCAACGACACGGTGATCGCGCTGTGGGGTGCACTTCTGGTATTCCTCACCGGGATATACGCCTGGGCGACATTCGCCTTCGGCCTGCGGTTTTCCAACCTCACCTATCGCGGCGTGCTGACCAATGGGCCGTACCGGTTCACGCGGCACCCCGCCTATGTGTCGAAGAACCTGTTTTGGTGGGCGGCGGTGCTGCCGTTCCTCGTAACCAGCGGCTCGCCGGTCGAAGCGATCCGCAACTGCTTCTTCCTGCTGGTGGTCAATGCGATCTATTTCTGGCGCGCCAAGACCGAGGAAGCGCACCTGCTCGCCGAGGACGCCAAATATCGTGATTACCACGCATGGATGGCGCAGAACGGCCTGCTGACCGCCCCCCTGACGCGGCTGTGGAACCGGGTGAAGCCGAGACAGGCGCTCGCCGGGCACCCGGCCGAATAATCAGCCGAGCGGTTGTCCGTCGTCGGTTTCGTAAATCCTCAGATCGCGCGATTGCGGCGGGTTGGCAGCCATGACCTTCTGGAATTCGGCCATATGCTCCGACCGGCCATGCGCATCGAGCGCCGCGCGGTCGCGCCAGCGTTCGAACAGGATAAGCGTGTCGGGGTCGGCGATATCGCTGGCGAAGGTATAATCGAGGCAGCCGTCTTCGGCGCGGCTGGCACGGACCATCTCGACGATCGCCTTGCGCGTGGCCGCATCGATCGAGCGCCCCAGTTTGATCGTCCCATTGATCTGGATCATCGCCTGTCTCCCTCTGTACCTCAGAAGCTGTATTTGTAGACGCGCTTGATGTCGCCGCCCCATTCGCCGTGGAACCGGTCGAGCAGGACCTGCGCGGGCACCTTACCGCTGGCGACGATCTCGTCGAGTGTTTCGAGGAAACCGGTCTCGTTGTCGCCCGAACTGTTCAGGCGGCCGCGTGCGGCAAGGCCGGAACGCGCAATGGCGAGCACTTCCTTGGCGAGATCCTGCAGCCTGCCGCCACCGGGCACGGGGGCATCGAGTGCCAGCCTGGGTACAGCATTGCGCAGTTCCTCGCGCTCTTCCACCGTCCAGTGCTTTACCAGATCCCATGCGGCATCGAGCGCGCCCTGGTCGTACAGCAGGCCGACCCAGAAAGCGGGCAGGGCACAGATGCGGCTCCACGGGCCGCCATCGGCGCCGCGCATTTCGAGGAAGCTTTTCAGGCGCACTTCGGGAAATGCGGTGGAAAGGTGGTCCCACCAGTCGCTCTGGGTCGGCTTCTCGCCGGGTAGCACCTCAAGCTTGCCCTCGAGGAAGTCGCGGAAACTGAGCCCTGCGGCATCGATGTATTTCCCGTCGCGAAAGACGAAATACATCGGCACATCGAGCATATAGTCGACCCAGCGTTCGTAGCCGAAGCCGTCTTCGAACACGAAAGGCAGCATGCCCGTGCGGTGGGGGTCGGTGTCGCTCCAGATATGCGAGCGATACGACAGGAAACCGTTGGGTTTCCTTTCGGTGAAGGGCGAATTGGCGAACAGAGCAGTGGCGAGCGGCTGGAGCGCAAGGCCGGTACGGAATTTCTGCGCCATGTCGGCTTCGCTGGAATAATCGAGGTTCACCTGGATGGTGCAGGTGCGCAGCATCATGTCGAGGCCGAGCGTCCCACGCGCGGCATGTGCCGCATCATGATCTCGTAGCGACCCTTGGGCATGACCGGCAGCTCGTCGCGGGACTTGTCGGGCCACATGCCGAGACCGAGGAAGCCGACGCCGAAACGCTCGCCCACATCCTTGACCTGCGCGAGGTGGCGACCGGTCTCGGCGCAGGTATCGTGCAGGTTCTCGAGTGGAGCGCCCGATAGTTCGAGCTGCCCGGCAGGCTCCAGGCTGACCGTGCCGTCATCGCCTTTCATCGCGATGACCTTGCCACCTTCTTCGATGGGCTCCCAGCCGAACTCCCCCAGACTGAGCAGGATATCGCGAATTCCGCCGGGCTCGTCATAGGACAGCGCCTTGAAGCTCTTGCGACAATAGACGAGCTTCTCGTGCTCGGTCCCGATGCGCCAGGCCTGCTTGGGCTTTTCTCCGGCCTGCATCGGGGCGACCAGCTGGTCGCGGCTTTCGATGATGGGATCCTCTGCCCCCGACGTCTCGCGCGTGCTCATGGCCGGTGGCGATAGGCAAGCGAACCTTGCGAGGAAAGGAAATTAATCTTCGCCAAGCCAGTCGCCGGCCTCGGCCATCCACACCGCCATCCCCGCGATCGCGGCGGTTTCGCCGCGCAGGATGCGCGGGCCGAGGCTGATCGCGACCGAGGCGGGGTGCGCGCGGATCGCAACACGCTCGGCATCGTCGAATCCGCCCTCGGGGCCGACCAGCAGCGCCGCCGGACCCTCCGCATAACAAAAGGCATCGGCCGCCGGTTCGCCGCCCTCTTCGTCGGCAAAGAACAGATGGCGCTCTTGCGGCCAGTCGCGCAGCAGCGTGTCGAGCTTGGCGACGGGGGCAATCTCGGGCAGCGCGGTGCGCGCGCATTGCTCGGCCGCCTCGGTGACGATCATGTCCGCCCGCTCCGCATTGAGCTTGTCCGCGACGCAGCGCCGCGTGACGACCGGCGCGATGCGCGCGACGCCCAGTTCGGTCGCCTTTTCCAGAACGAGGTCGAAGCGATCCTTCTTGAGCAGCGCCGGGCAGAGCCAGAAATCGGGCACCGGTTCACGCGGGCGCAGGTGCTGTTTGGGTTCGAGCAATACGTGGCGCTTGCCAGCCTCGACCACTTCGGAGGCCCATTCCCCGGTGATGTCATCGCACAGAATCACTGCGTCGCCGGGCGACACGCGCATCACCTTGGCGAGGTAGTGCGCCTGGTTTCCCTCGATCTGGACGGAGGTCCTGGCGGCGAGTTGCTGCTCGACGAACAGGCGCGGGGCGCTCTTGGGTGGCCAGGCGGGCGTTGCAGGCATGGCTTTGCAGGTGGCACGGCTGCGGTTAGGGAGCAAGCGATGAGCGATACCGCTTCCCCCGACGTCGTCCCCGACAGCGAACATCGCGGCCTTGTCGCGCGTCTGCCGCAGCTGCCGCGCGACCTTGCGCAGCTGGCGCGGTTCGACCGGCCGATCGGCTGGTGGCTGCTGTTCTGGCCCTGCGCTTGGGGGATGTGGCTGACCGGCGCGGGCTGGCAGATCGAGCTGCTTGGCTGGTTGCTGCTTGGCAGCATCGCGATGCGCGGGGCGGGCTGTGTCTACAACGACATCGTCGATGCCGATCTCGACCGCAAGGTCGCCCGCACCGCGCTGCGCCCCGTGGCGAGCGGGCGGGTCTCCAAGAAGCTTGCGTGGGCGTGGCTGTTCGCCCTGTGCGCAATCGGGCTGCTTGTGCTGCTCCAGCTGCGACCGCTTGCTCAGGGCATTGCGCTGGCGAGCGTTGCGCTGGTCGCCGCCTATCCCTTCATGAAACGCATCACCTGGTGGCCGCAGGCCTGGCTCGGCATGGTGTTCACATGGGGCCTGCTGGTCGGCTGGACGCAGCTGCGCGCCGACAATTGGGATGCGCTCGCCGCGATGTACGCAGGTGCTGCGCTGTGGGTGATCGGCTACGACACGATCTACGCCATGCAGGACCGCGAGGACGACGCGCTGGTCGGCATACGTTCGAGCGCGTTGCGATTGGGTGGCCGCGTGCAGGGTGGTGTGGCGCTGTTTTATGCGGGAGCGGTCGCCTTGTGGGTGCTGGCCTTCTGGCTCTATCGCGCCGACTGGATTGCGTTGCTTGCGCTTCTGCCTGCGGCGGGCCACCTCGCTTGGCAGGTCGCCACGCTCGACGGCGGGGATGCGGGCAACCCGCTCGACCGCTTTCGTGCAAATCGCTG
>JBFOLW010000299.1:0-5738 GCA_040830305.1 Erythrobacter sp. | reverse complement strand
GGTCGTCGAGAAGAAGCTGCACGATCCCGTGTTGCGCTTCCAGATGGCCAATGGTTTCGAGCCCGAGCGTATCCTCGAAGGCTACCTGCCCGAGGACAAGGCCTCGATGGCGAATGCGGTCATGATGGTCTGGCGCAATCCCTATGTTGAGCGCGACCAGCCGGTGAAGAAGCGCCTGCCACGCGGTGTCGAGGCGGTCCGCGTCGCGACCTGCCAGCTTCAGGCCCGGGCAGTGAGCGATTACGACGAGTTCATGCGCGCGATCAAATATTTCGTCGATGTCGCAAGCGATTACGAGAGCGACTTCATCGTCTTTCCGGAGCTCTTCACGTTGATGCTGCTAAGCTTCGAGGAGAAGGAGCTTTCGCCGGTCGAGGCGATCGAGCGCCTCTCGGAATACACGCCGCACCTGCGCAGCGATATTTCCGAGATGGCAATGCGTTACAACATCAACATCATTGCGGGCTCGCACCCGACGCGAATGGAAGACGGCGACATCCACAACGTCGCCTATGTCTGCTTGCGCGACGGGTCGGTCCATGCGCAGGAAAAAATCCACCCCACCCCCAACGAGCGGTACTGGTGGAACATCAAGGGCGGCGACAAGGTCGAGGTCATCCAGACCGACTGCGGCCCGATTGGGGTCCAGATCTGTTACGACAGCGAGTTCCCCGAACTCAGTCGGCGCCTCGCCGACGAAGGCGCGCGGATCATCTTCGTGCCGTTCTGCACCGACAGCAGGCAGGGCTATCTGCGCGTGCGCTACTGCGGCCAAGCGCGGGCCATCGAAAACCAGTGTTTCGTGGTCCTTTCCGGCAATGTCGGCAATCTGCCCAATGTCGCCAACATGGACATCCAGTACGCGCAAAGCTGCATCCTGACGCCCTGCGACTTCCCGTTTGCGCGAGACGGCATCGCCGCCGAGGCGAGCGAGAATGTCGAGACCTTGACGATCAGTGACATCAACCTGGCCGACCTCAGCTGGGCGCGTGCGGAAGGCACGGTGCGCAACCTCGCCGATCGGCGTTTCGACCTCTATCGCATCGAGTGGGACGAGGATGGCAAGCACCCGGGCAAGCCGCGCCCACGCCGCGAGCCGCTCGGACCTTCGCACGCCGGCGGGGGTTAGCGCATCCAACCGTCGTGACAGCGTAGCCCCGCGCGGTTACGGAAGGGGCCATGGCATCAGCTGAATTTGCAAGCCCGGCGGTTTCGGACGCCTTGGTGATCCTCGGCGCGGCCGGGCTGGTCATTCCGGTCTTCACGCGCTTCCGGGTCACGCCGATCATCGGGTTTATCCTGATCGGTATCGCGGTCGGCCCCTATGGTCTTGGTAGACTGGTGTTCGAGCACCCCTGGCTCAATCACATAACGATCTCGGACCCCGAGGCCCTCGAGCCATTTGCCGAATTCGGGATAATACTGCTGCTCTTCGCAATCGGTCTCGAACTCAGCTTCAACCGATTGTGGCAAATGCGAAAACTGGTGTTCGGGCTCGGCGCGATGGAGCTGATCGTCATCGGCAGTTGCCTTGCCATCGCGCTGTCGATGATGGGCCAGTTCTGGACCGGTGCGCTGGCGCTGGGCTTTGCTCTTGCCTTCTCGTCTACCGCGATTGTCCTGCCGATTGCCGGAACGCATTCGCCCGTCGGTCGTGCGGCGCTCGCGATGCTGCTGTTCGAGGATATCATGATCGTGCCGATCGTCTTCATCCTCGGTGCGATGGCGCCGAACGCCGCGGGCGAAGGCTGGGAAGGCATGTTGACGACGCTGTGGCAGGGGGGCCTCGTCATCGCGGCAATGATGATTCTCGGGCGCTTTGCCCTGCCCCGGCTATTCGGCCAGGCCGCGCGCACAAAGAGCCCGGAACTGTTCCTCGCCGCCTCGCTGCTGGTGGTGATCGGGGCAAGCCTCGCGACGGCCGCGGTCGGCCTGTCGCCGATCGTCGGCGCATTGATCGCCGGCCTGCTGATCGCCGAAACCGAGTATCACGGCGAAGTCGAGACGATCATGGAGCCCTTCAAGGGCCTCGCACTCGGCATCTTCCTGATCACCGTCGGCATGAGTATCGACCTGCAAACGATCTGGGAAAACCTCGGCCTGATCGCCACCGCGGTCCTGTTGATCCTGCCATTCAAGGCGCTGGTTACCGGAGTGCTTCTGCGCCTGATGGGCGCGCGGCGCAGCACCGCGGCGGAAACGGGCATCCTGATGGCCAGCCCGTCGGAGACCAGCCTGATCATCATCGCGGCGGCCAGCTCGGCGCTGCTGATCCAGCCCGGCACCGCGCAATTCTGGCAGATCGTGACCGCCATCGGGCTCACCGTAACTCCGCTGCTTGCGCGCCTTGGCCGCGCCATCGCGCGACGCGTCGAACCGGCGCCCGAATTGCCCGACGACAGCGCAGACGAGGTGCGGGTCATCATTGTCGGCGCGGGCCGTGTCGGTCTGTTGGTAGCGCAGATGCTCGATGCACACGACAAGCCCTATATCGCGCTCGATTCCGACCCCGACCTCATCGAGCGTGCCAAGCGCAAAGGCTTCCGCGCAACTTTCGGCGATGCCGCCCGCGGCGATTCAATGAACCGCCTGGGCATCGAGAGCGCGCTTGCGGTCGTACTCACCATGGACGAACCCGTGCTCGTCCAGCGGCTTGTTTCCAAACTGCGCAAGGAACATCCCGACCTGCTCATCGTCTGCCGCGCGCGCGACGTGCGCCATGCCGCCGAGCTCTATCGCGTGGGCGCCAGCCATGCGGTGCCCGAGACACTCGAGAGTTCGCTGCAATTGTCCGAAGCGGTACTGGTCGACATCGGCGTGGCCATGGGCCCGGTGATCGCCTCGATCCACGAAAAGCGCGACGAATTCCGCGAACAGATCGAACAGGAAGGCGCGCTAGACTACAAGCCCAAGCTGCGCACGAGCACGACGGAGGCGTGAGCCTTGGTTGCTGCGCTGGAAACCCGCTCGGACTGCAGTCGCTGCGCCGCGCTTTGCTGCATCGCTTATCCTTCGGAAGACATGCCCGGGTTTTCGGCAAGGAAGGCTGCTGGAGAGCCGTGCCCCAACTTGCAGGGTGACGGGTTGTGCGCGATCTATAAATCCCGCGCCGAGCATGGGTTTGCCGGCTGCATAACGTTCGAATGCTTCGGCGCAGGCCAGCATGTCGTCCAGAAATTGTTCGAGGGCCGCGACTGGCGCGACGATCCCTCACTGCTCGGCCCCATGGTCGAATCCTTCCTCGCCATGCGTCCGGTCAGCAACCTCGCCTACCTCGTCGAAAGCGCGCTGGCGCTCGATCTCGAAAAGCGTACCAGCGAAACTCTCGCCCGATCACGCATGGAACTGGCCGACATCGCCAGCACACGGTCCGGGCTGTCCGACACGCGGCGAATCGCCGAGACGGAAAGAACGATCAGGCGCATCTACGCCTCCATCGAACCCGCCGCGCTGCTCAAATCATGAACCACTCCATTCCCCGCGCGTTGATCGGGCGAAGGAGACACAAATGAGCAATCCAGACCCGACCAAGCCGACACCCAATAGCGAGAAGTTCAAGCCGCAGAACGTGCAGGATCCGGTCAGCACGGTCGAACCGCCGACTGCCGACGCGGACAAGCCCGCCGATACCGACGGACAGGACATTCCGCGCGGCAGCGAACCCGACGTCAAACGCCAGGGCTGAGCCCGGCCGCTAGGCCGAAATCGTGCCTCGCAGGGCAGCAAGCGCCGCATCGGCCTTGCCGCCGTCGGGGCCGCCGCCCTGCGCCATGTCGGGACGGCCGCCACCGCCCTTGCCGCCTAGCGCTTCCACGCCCACGCGAACGAGATCGACCGCGCTGAAACGGGCGGTCAGATCGTCGGTGACGGCGACGGCAAAGGTGCCCTTGCCATCATTGACCGCGCAGATCGCCGCGATACCCGAACCAATCCGGCTTTTGGCCTCGTCGAGCAGCGGGCGCAATTCCTTCGGGTTGAGCCCCTCGATGACCTGGCCGGAGAAGGTCACGCCGCCGAGATCCTCATCCGCCGGACCGGCAGCGCTGCCGCCACCGCCGCCAAGCGCCAGCGCGCGCTTCGCCTCGGCTAATTCCTTCTCGAGCCGCTTGCGCTCGTCGACCAGCGCCGCAACCCGTGAGGGAGCATCGTCGGGCGAGGTCTTCAGCGCGCTGGCGATGGCTTTGACCGCCTCGTCCCGCGCTACCAGCCACTGGCGCGCCGCTTCGCCGGTCAACGCCTCGATCCGGCGCACGCCCGAGCTGACCGCGCTTTCCGCGACGATCGTGAAAAGGCCGATATCGCCTGTCGCCTTGACGTGCGTGCCACCGCATAGCTCGACCGAGTAGGTCCGCCCTTCCCCGCCGGTACGGCCCATCGAGAGCACGCGGACTTCGTCGCCGTACTTTTCGCCAAACAGGGCAAGCGCGCCCGCCTCGACCGCATCCTCAGGCGTCATCAGGCGCGTACCGACCATCTCGTTGGCACGGATCTCCTCGTTCACTTCGGCTTCGATCGCGGCGATGTCGTCGTCGCTCAGAGGCTTGGGATGCGAGAAATCGAAACGGAAGCGATCGTCGGATACGAGCGATCCCTTCTGCGTCACATGCCCGCCGAGCCGGTTGCGCAGCGCGGCGTGCACGAGGTGTGTCGCCGAGTGGTTGGCACGGATACGATCGCGTCGTTCGGCATCGACCTCGAGATGCACCGCATCGCCGACTTTCACGCCGCCTTTGGCGATCTTCGCGACATGCGTGTGCAGACGACCGAGCGGTTTGTTCGTGGTGGAGACCGCCGCCTCGAGACCCTCGGGCGTCCAGATGCGGCCTGCATCGCCCGTCTGGCCACCGCTCTCGCCATAGAAGGGTGTCTGATTGGTCAGGATAACGACCTCGTCGCCCTCCGAAGCAGACTGAACTTCCGCGCCGTCCTTGACGATGGCAACGACTGCGGCCTCGCCGGTGGTCGAGGAATAGCCGGTAAACTCCGTCGAGCCTTCGCGTTCAGCGATGTCGAACCAGACTTCCTCGCTGGCCGCTTCGCCCGAACCCTTCCAGGCAGCACGCGCGGCGGCTTTCTGCTGTTCCATGGCGGCATCGAAGCCATCCTTGTCGACACCGATCCCGCGACTGCGCAGCGCGTCTTCGGTGAGGTCGTAGGGAAAGCCGAAGGTGTCGTAGAGCTTGAAGGCGGTCTCGCCGTCGAGGGTCCCGCCCTCGCCCATATCGCCGGTAGCCTCGTCGAGCAGCTTGAGGCCCTTGTCGAGCGTGCGGCGGAACTGGGTTTCCTCGCGCTCGAGTACTTCCTCGATCAGCGCCTGGCCGCGCTGCAGTTCGGGATAGGCCTGGCCCATCTCGGTGACCAGCGCGGGTACGAGGCGATGCATCAGCGGCTCGCTCGCGCCGAGCAGGTGGGCATGGCGCATTGCGCGCCGCATGATGCGCCTGAGCACATAACCGCGGCCTTCGTTCGACGGGAGAACGCCGTCGGCCATCAGGAAGCTGGTCGAACGCAGATGGTCCGCGATCACGCGGTGGCTCGCGGTGCGATCGCCCTCTGCCTTCACACCGGTCAGCCCCTCGCTCGCCGCGATCAGGTTTCTGAAGGTGTCGGTATCGTAATTGTCGTGGACGCCCTGCATCACCGCCGCGACGCGTTCGATCCCCATGCCGGTGTCGATGCTCGGCTTGGGCAGGTCGGCGACGATCTCGTCGTTTTCCTGCGTAAACTGCATGAAAACG
>JBFOLW010000298.1:0-2890 GCA_040830305.1 Erythrobacter sp. | reverse complement strand
TCCAGCCCGTGGTCGCGGGCGAGCTTGTCGAGGAAGGCGAAGAAGGGCGCGGGCTCGATATCGAGCGGCGGGATGCACATCAGGCCCGTCACCGGGATATCCGCACCCTTCGCCTGTTCGAGCAGCGCGGGCAGCTCGGCCACCGGACATCCGCCCTTCTGTTCTTCTTCTCCCACGTCGACCTGCACGAAGCACGGGATGCGTTTGTCGAGTTTGTCCATCGCCTTGCCGAGCGCCTTCACGAGGCTCGGCCGGTCGAGCGAATGAATCACGTCGAACAGCGCGACCGCATCCTCGGCCTTGTTCGACTGGAGCTGCCCGATGAGGTGCAGCCGCGCATCGGGATGGGCTTCGCGCAAGGCGGGCCACTTGCCCTGCGCTTCCTGCACGCGGTTTTCGCCGAAGTGGCGTTGGCCTTGTTGCAACAGCGGCTCGATCGTTTCCGCCGGGTGCGTCTTGCTGACCGCGATCAGCGTGACATCGTCGGGCTCGCGGCGGGCGATCGAGCAGGCTTTCGCAATATTCGCCTGCACCTGCTGGAGCGGGGTGTCTGTGCTTTCCATCGCGGCGCGCTATAGCGTGTGCATGTCCAGAGAACAGCCCTCTCTCCCCTTGCTGTGGTTGCTCAGCGATGCGCGTAACGACGCGGGGATTGAGGACGCACTGCGGGCGTTGCCAAGAAATTCGGGTTTCGTGTTTCGCCACTACCATCTCGATCCCGATGCACGGTGCGCGCGGTTCGACGAGCTGGCAGCCATCGCGCGGAGCCTCGGCCACACCGTCATCCTGGGGGGCACCGGGGATTGGGGCGCGGACGGTAGCTACGGCCCGCCCGATACGCTCGGGACAGGCCTGCGCCTTGCCACCGCGCATGACGGCGATGAAATGCGGGCCGCGATCGAGGCGAAAGCCGACGCGATCTTTCTCTCGCCGGTATTCGCGACAGCCTCGCACCCCGACAGCGCGACGCTCGGCGTTCACGGCTTCCATGTGCTGGCACAGCAATCGCCCGTGCCGGTCATCGCGCTTGGCGGCATGACATACCAGCGTGCCCGCGAACTCGACTGGCCTCGCTGGGGCGCGATCGACGGACTCGGTTCGACGAACCGCGCTTGACGCGCGAGTCCCTGCGGATTCATACTGCGCGCTCTCGACGGATCAGGGGAACACAAATGGCCACGCGCGCAGGCGCAGCACCCGATTGGCGCGCGGCATTTCGCCGCAGTTTTCGCCGCGCCACGCATATGGCGGGGGCGGGTCTGCTGTTTGCGCTGCTCATCTTCCTGACGCTGTCGCTGGCCAGCTACACGCAGACCGACCCCAGCCCCTCGACCGCCGCCAGCGGCGAGGACATTCGCAACTGGATGGGCGCCACCGGCGCCTGGGCAAGCGAACGCGCGCTCAATTTTCTCGGCCTGCCTGCCGTCCTGCTGCTGCCGCTGCTCTATATTTCCGCCCGCCGCCTGTGGACCGGTGTCGAGCAGGAGGACGAGGAAGAAACGCCCGGCCGCTGGTGGGGGCCCTTCGCCATGCTGCTGGCGGCGATCGTGCTGCTGGGAACCGTGCTCGCATTGGTGTTCGAACCCGCGACCGGGAGCCTGCCAGCAGGTCTCGGCGGCCTCTTCGGGCAACTTGGCGGGCTATCGATCGAAGCAGTCTCGGATCGATTTGGCGGCGACTTCGCCGGCTGGATCGTGCTGGTTCTGGCGCTGGTCGCGCTCGGTGGCGGCATCGCTCTCGTCACCCGCGTCTTCGCGATAGACTGGGCACAGTTCCTGACCCTGCCCGATTTCGTCAAGCGCAAGGCCCGGCTGCCCGAAATGGACCTGCCGCTAGCTCCGAAGAAACAAAAGCGCGCCAAGCAAGTGGCCGAGGAAGACGAGGATGCCGAAGCGGTTTCCATGCGCGAGCCGCGCCGTGCGCCCGAAATCGCCGATCCCGCACCCACGCCAGCACAGCCCAAGCCCGCTAAGGCCAAGCAACGCGACATGTTCGCGAACTACCAGCTGCCCAGCCACGACCTGCTGGACGACGCACCCGACAGTGCAGCACCCAAGCTCGACAAGATGGCGCTGGAGCGCAATGCGCGGCTGCTCGAGAACGTGCTCGACGATTTCAACGTCAAGGGCGAGATCACGGCCGTTCGCGCTGGTCCGGTCGTGACGATGTACGAGCTCGAGCCCGCGCCCGGGATCAAGGCGAGTCGCGTGGTCGGCCTCGCCGAAGACATCGCGCGCAACATGTCCGCAATCAGCGCACGCGTGTCGCCCATCCCGGGCAAGACCGTAATCGGCATCGAACTGCCCAACGCCGATCGCCAGATGGTCAGCTACAAGCAGCTCGCCAATTCGGCGGCCTTCGTCGATCACCGCGGCAGTCTGCCGATGATCCTCGGCAAGGACATCGCGGGCGAGCCGATCGTCGCCGATCTCGCCGCCATGCCGCACCTGCTCGTCGCGGGCACCACCGGCAGCGGCAAATCGGTCGGCCTCAACGCCATCCTGCTGTCGCTGCTATACCGCTTCACGCCCGATGAGTGCCGCCTGATCCTGATCGATCCCAAGGTGCTCGAGCTGAAGAGCTACGACGATATCCCGCATCTGCTCAGCCCGGTTGTGACCGAGCCGCATAAATCGGTCCGCGCGCTCAAATGGGCGGTCGAGGAGATGGAGAAGCGCTACCGCATGATGTCGAGCGTCAACTCGCGCAACATCGCGGGCTTCAACGAAAAGGTGAAGAAGGCGATCGAGAAGGGCAAGCCGCTCGGCCGCCGCGTGCAGACCGGTTTCGATCCAGAAACCGGCGAGGAACTCTACGAGGAAGAGCAGCTCGATTACGAACCGCTGCCGCTGATCGTCCTGATCGTCGACGAACTGGCCGATCTCATGGT
>JBFOLW010000297.1:0-4367 GCA_040830305.1 Erythrobacter sp. | reverse complement strand
TTTCCGCTGGGTTCGCGAAGCCGGATGCCTTCTCCGATGCGCGGGACCGCCATCGCCTTGATGCGATGCACGTTCTGGTGCGTTTCGTTCTGGACTTCGATTTCGATCACGGGATTCGGTCCGGAGGTTCTGGGAGGATTCGCGAGTGACCGCCAGTCTGGCGAGGACATGTTGAGATCGTTTTAACGATGACGTCACGCAGCCACGGGGCCGCTCATTGCCGTGACGCGGACTCCGCTTGTCACCGGGCGGGATATCCCCCATGCGAGGTGGTATGGGGCATGTAACGATGTCCGGCGAGCGCCGGTAACTGCCGAGACACTTCTGCGAATCTTCCTCTCAGCCTAGGCCAGGCCCGCCGACTCCGCCGCCTCGCTACGCCAGCGATACGCCGACCTGCGACCCGAGCTTCGCGAGCGCCTGCCCGCGCTGGCGCTTACGCTGCTGCTGGAACTGCTGCTGGTCCTCGTCCTGCTGTCGCTCGGATCGGTGCAGCGCGAAATCGTCGAAATGCGCGATTCGCTGGTAGCCTTCACGGCCTCACCCGCGCCGGAGGAGCATGCCGAGGCGCCCGCACCGACTGCGGCCGAACAGCCCGCCGACCTGCAATCGCAACCGCTGCCGCAGCCCGTGCCACCCGAAACCGAGGTGCCGCCCGCACCGTCGCCGGTCCCCGCCCCGGCCCCGTTACTGCGCAACAGTTTCTCGCTCGAATCGGTGCCCCGACCCCGTTCGCCATCCGCTGCCGCCCGCCCGCAAACCTATGGACCTGCGGCGCCCGCCACTTCGGACGATACGCCGCGGGTCGCGGGCAGCGGCCCCAATGGCGAACCGCTTTACGCCGCGCGCTGGTACCGGCGCCCTTACGACGATGAACTGGCGGGCTACCTCTCGACCGCGCGGGGGCCCGGCTGGGGTCTGATCGCGTGCCGCACGGTCGCCAATTTCCGGGTCGAGGATTGCGTCGTCGTTGACGAGTCGCCGCGCGGGTCGGGTATCGGCAGGGCGGCGCAGGCGGCCGCATGGCAGTTCAAGGTCCGCCCGCCGCAAAGAGGCGGCCGCCCGATGGTCGGCGAATGGGTGCGGATCCAGATCCTTTACGAGATTTCGCCCGGCGATGCGGCACCGCGGGGCTTCGGCGGCTAGTCGGCAATAAGCGCCGGGTCGCGATAGGGTGTATTCGCGACGAGATGGCGATTGTAGTCCGGCGCTCCGTCGCCCCACCACACCGGCCCGCGTTCACCCAAAGCCAGCTTGGTTGAATGGACCCGCCGGCGGGCCGCTTTCTCGGCCGGTTGGTCCTGCGCCTTGCGCGCGGCAGCCACCGCTCGACGGGCATCCATCAACTGGTCGACCAGCGCCTGACGCTCGGCTTCGGGTAGTTCGGGATTGCTGGCGCGCCACAGTCGCCCGTTCACAATGATGTAGCGCCCGTCACGCGTGCGCCGGACAGGTTCGCTGCTCAGGCCGCGCTCTTGGCCTTGCGCGCGCTGGCGATATCGACCACCGCGCCGCGCTCGAGCACTTCGCCCGCCTCGGCCCTGCTGCCATCGGGACGCAGGCCGAGATTGACGCGCTCGACCAGATGGAGGTCGGCGGGGCCGAGAATGCGGCCATCGTGGCTGAGGATCGAGGTAGGGCCGATCGGCAGCCGATCGCGTTCGTCGACCAGCACCGGGTTCTCGACCACCTCGGCACCGTATTTCTGGCCCCACTGGCGCAGCGCCACCATCGCCGGCAGCAGATCAAGGCCCTTGTCGGTCAGGCGGTATTCGATCTTGCGCTTGTCGTCGGCGCAGGGGTCGCGCTTGAGGATGCCATGTTCGACCAGCTTGGCGAGACGGTTGGACAGGATGTTCCGCGCGATCCCGAGCTCGCTCAGGAATTCCTCGAAGTGATGGAGGCCGTTGAAGCTCGCGCGGAGAATCATGAACGACCATCGCTCGCCCATGACCTCGAGTGCCTGCGGCAGGCCGCACTCGGTCAGTTCACGCAGCGGTTCGCGGATGTCACCCATAAATTCAGTCCTCTTCCGACAACCTATCTACCGCAAAATTGGCATTTGCCAAATTTTTCAAAATTTCGGTTGCATTGGGCAACCTACAGGCATAGGTAGTGATTCGCAACGGGTTGTTATTTGAAACTCAATTGCATGAATGACAAGCCCCGTTGAGAAAATTGCAACCAGGAAGGACTCCCCATGACCTCCACTCTCCCCCGCTCGGTCAACATCGGCGCTATCGTCGCTGCCTTCGCCTACACCTCGCTGACCTTTGGCGCCGCAATCGCGCCGACCGCCGCCGAAGCCAAGTCGAGCAGCAACTTCTACACCGTCGAACTGGCGCAGCCGGTCGCCGAACGCACGACCACCATCGCCGGTGGCGTAGCCTGGGCCTGCAAGGGCACCACCTGCGTCGCCCAGAAGGGCAATTCGCGCCCGCTGCGCGTCTGCCGCGAACTCCAGCGCGAGCACGGCGAAATCGCCGCCTTCACCGCCAAGGACAAGGAACTCGACGCCGACAAGCTGGCGAAGTGCAACGGCTGATCCCGTTTTCCCCCACCCCTCTCCATCAGGGTGGCTTACTTGAGGGCCCTGGCGAGCGATCGCCGGGGCCTTTTTCATATCAGATTTCGTGCCTCGAGATCGGCCTCGAGCCGTCCCGCGTCGGTGAAGTGATGCACCTGCCAGCCGCACGCAGCGGCAGCAGCGACATTGGCGCGGTTGTCGTCGATGAACAGCATCGCTTCGGCGGGCAGGCCGAAGCGCGCCTCGGCAAGGGCGAAGATCGCCTGATCGGGCTTGGCCAGCTTCTCCTCGCCCGAGACGACGATCTCGCGGAAACGCTCGAAGATCGGCGCGGTCGGGCGAAAACGGGCCCAGAATTCCGCCCCGAAATTGGTGATCGCGAACAGCGGGACACCGCGCGCGTCGAGCCGTTCGACCAGCGCGAGGCTGCCCGGCACCGGCCCCGGGATGGTCTCGTTGAAACGCGTCGCATAGGCGCGGATCTCGGGTTCGAACTCGGGATAGAGCGCGATCCTTTCGGGCACCATGTCCGCTAGCGCGCGCCCGCGATCGTGCTCGAAATGCCATTCCTCGGTCACGACCTCGCCGAGCAGCGTCTCGAGCCGCGCCGGCTCGTCGACGATCTTCTCGAACAAGTGGCCGAGATGCCATTGGTAGAGCACCCGCCCGACATCGAATACGACAGCGTCAACTTGCATCCAACCACCTCAAACACGAACGGCCCGCACTCCTCGTCGGAGCCGGGCCGGTCGAACAACGCTTCCGTCCGCGAACGGACGGAGCCGCTAATTAGCCCTGGCGGGCCTTGAAGCGACGGTTGGTCTTGTTGATGACATAGGTGCGCCCGCGGCGGCGGATGACGCGGCAATCGCGATGGCGGCCCTTGAGCGACTTGAGGCTGTTGCGGATCTTCATGATGTCTCTCGTCAAATAAATACGCGCCGGAAATGGTGTTCCGACGCGCCGAAATCAAGCGCGCCGATAAAGGCTGGCAGGGATTCGGTCAAGGCAAGAGTTGGGTCTTTGTTGCGTGCGGTCAGTGCATTTGCCGCCACTTCGCTGTTTTACCCCACTCGCCAAACCGACGCCGTTAACTGCGCCTCGCCAACATCGGGCCGAGCGGCTGTCCGCCGAAGATATGTACGTGCAGGTGCGGGACTTCCTGACCGCCGTGCGCGCCGACGTTTGCCATCATGCGGTAGCCCGGCTCGACCAGCCCCTTGTCACGCGCCACCTTGCCGACTGCGCGGACGAAGCCGGCGATCTCTTCCGCGCTCGCTTTGTCGCTGAAATCGTCCCAGCTGACATAGCGCCCCTTGGGCACCACCAGCGTATGCACCTCGGCCTGCGGGCTGATGTCCTCGAAGGCATACGCCCACTCGTCTTCATAGACCTTGGACGAAGGAATCTCGCCGCGCAGGATCCTGGCGAAGATATTGTCGTCGTCGTAGGGCTGGGTCGGATCGATCGGCATTACTTGCTCCTGCTGGCTTTCTCTTCGATTCCGGACACGCCTTCGCGCCGGTCGAGCTCGGCAAGCACATCGGCCAGCGGGATGTCGCGCGCATTGAGGGCGACGAGCAGGTGGAACAGGATGTCGGCCGCTTCGCCGACCAGTTCCTTGTTGCTCCCGGAGAGCATGGCGACTGCAGCCTCGACGCCTTCCTCGCCCAGCTTGCGTGCTATCTGCGGCAGCCCCTTGGCGTGCAGGCTCGCGACATAGCTCTGCGATGGATCGGATTCGCGCCGCTGCGCAATCGTCTGTTCGAGCCGGGATAACGTGTCCATGCGCCGCGCTATGCACGGGCGATACGCGCAGCGTCAATCGGAGTTGCGGTGG
>JBFOLW010000296.1:0-4651 GCA_040830305.1 Erythrobacter sp. | reverse complement strand
CGGTAGGACGGTGGGTGCCTGCTTGCAATGGGGCAGCGAGGCTGCCAGACCGCCGCTTCGAAGTAACAGCTACAGGGTTTGCGAATTTGACCGGACATCAGGGGCTTGGCGTGATCGAGCGGCCAAACTTGCGCCAACGCGTGGCGCGCCTATTCGGCCAGTGGGGCGTTTTCTTCCGCGGCTTCCTCGAAGAGCCGCGCATGGTCGGCTCGATCATCCCGTCTTCGCGCTTCACCATCCGCAAGATGCTGGCGCCGGTCGACTGGGAACGGTGCGAGGTCTTCGTCGAGTATGGGCCGGGGGTGGGGACCTTCTGCCAGCCCGTGCTCGACCGGATGCGGCGCGACGCGACCCTGATCGTGATCGACACCAATCCCCTGTATATCGAGTATCTGCGCAAGAATTTCCGCGACAGCCGGTTCCATGCGGTCCACGGTTCGGCTGCCGATGTGGCCGAAATCGTCAAGGCGCACGGGCATGACGGCGCGGACTATGTCCTGTCGGGTCTGCCATTCTCCACGCTGCCCGATGGAGTGGGACCGGCCATCGCCAAAGCGACCCACGACGTGATCCGGCCGGGTGGCGCTTTCCTCGTCTATCAGTTCTCGGCCAAGGCGCGCGATTTCATGGCTCGGCATTTTTCGCGCATCGAGAGCGGCTTCGAATTGTGGAACGTGCTTCCCTGTCAGCTCTTCTGGGGCTGGAAAGACGGGCAGCGCTAGTCTCGGTCGGTCGGGGCGTTCTCTGCGCCCAAACGGGAAAGCTGGGTGTGTACGGCAGCCAGCACACAGACCACGACGATAATCATCGCCGCATTGACGATGCCGGAAATCACGGCTTCGCCCAGCAATGCTGCCTGCTCGCCTGCCAGCGCGAAGACCAGCCCAAGGACCAGCGATATGACCGCCGACAGGACGACGAAGGCGACCAGAAGCAGCAGGTAGAAGAAGAACAGCCGGATGCTGTTGCCACGCGTCAGCGACCAGGACCGCTGCAGGGCCTTGAGCGGATTGAGCTCGCCCTCGATCGCGATTGCGGGGGCCGACAGCGACAGCTTGGTGAGGATGTAGCAGGCCACCACGAAGCCCAGCACGCCGCCGAGTGCGGCAAGTGCCTGGAGGCCGGTAACCGCACCCAGGCCGACGAGCAAGGTCGCCGCGATTGCGAGCATCGCGGTCTGGAGCAGCTGGGCGGCAACATAGGAAGGGACCGAACGCACGCCGGTCGACAGGGCCTCGCCCACCGTCGGATTGGCCCTCCGCCTGACCAGCGCCAGCATGGCCAGGAGGCCCGTTCCCTGGACGATGGCAATGATCAGGAACAGCCACCAGTAGTTGGCATAGAGATCATTCACGGCCGCCATCATGGCTTCGAGACTGCCGCTGGCCTGGGCCGCCTCGAGGGTTCCCATTTCCGGCAGCGCGACGGCAACGCCGGCATTGGGCAGGAAAAAGAACACGCCAGCGATTACCGCCAGCAGCCCGAGGTTGCGCGACATCAGCCCGGTGGTGTCCTTCCACGCGGTGTCGAGATCGAATTTCATGCAGCTAAGCTCCCGTTTGCCTCTTGATAAGCGCTTCGCCAGTCGCCACGCAATCGCGCATGTCGTCCAATATCCCCGAAACGATCGAGTGGCGCGCCGAACCGGACCGGATCGGCTATCGCGATGCGCTCGATATCATGACCGCCCGCAATTGCGCGATTGCCGAGGACGAGGCGCGCGAGATGGTCTGGCTGCTCGAACACCCGCCGGTGTATACCGCAGGGACGAGCGCGGACGGCGCGGAATTGCTCGACCCCCGTTTCGAAGTCGTCGAAGCCGGTCGCGGTGGGCGTTATACCTATCACGGGCCTGGGCAGCGGGTCGGCTATCTCATGCTCGATCTCAAGCAGCGGGGCCGCGACGTGCGCTGCTTCGTTCATTCGGTCGAAGGCTGGGTGATTGCCACGCTCGCAGATCTCGGTGTCGAAAGCTGGCGCAGCGAGGGCCGGATTGGCATCTGGACGCGCGATATCGACGGACGCGAAGCCAAGATCGGGGCGATCGGCGTGCGTGTGCGGCGCTGGGTCACGATGCATGGCTTTTCGGTCAATCTCGCTCCGGACTTGTCACACTTCGCGGGGATCGTTCCCTGCGGGATCGAGGAATTCGGCGTCACCAGCCTTGCCCGGCTCGGAATCGATCTTGCACCCGCCGCCTTCGATGAGGCATTGCAGGCGCGCTTCGGCGATTTCCTCGAAGCGCTCGATGGGAAAGGCTGCGCGCTACCATGATGCTTCGACCCACCGTCGTCCTTGCCGCAGGTGCGGCCCTGCTAGCCGCATGCGGCGGTGACACGCCTGCAGAGGAATCCGCCGTCGAGGCCGAACGCGGCGCCAAGGGGGACGTCGTAGGCGGCACGATTAGCGACGATATGCTCCCGCTCGACCGGCTGCGCTCGCGATCGCCAGCCCTGCGCGAAGAACCGGCCACGCCGCCCGCCGATTCTCCTGCCGACGAGCAGGTCTCGCCCGAACCGGAACCGCAGGGGGTTTCCGCTCCGGATGCCCAAGGTGAAGGGGGCGAACCCCCGGTCGAAGACTAATCTTTGCCCAGAAGTCGCTTGGCGCGCTCGAGCTCGGCCCGGCCGACCCGTCGGTCGCCCACCGACACAGTGGCCGCACCGGGATTGGTCGCGAAAACCGAGACGATCTTGAGCGCCTCCGAAATCTCGCTTTCGAGCGGCGCGAATGCTGCATTGACGTGGGGAACCTGCGATGAATGAACGGCAAACATCCCAGTAAAGCCGTCGGCCCGCGCGGTTTCGGCAATGCGCGCGAGCGCATCGCTGTCCCGCATGTCGCGGAACGGATGCTCGATCGCGCCGATCCCGCGAGCATGCGCGATCAGCAGCACCTGCGCGCGGACATGCGCCAGGGCATCGCTCCAGCGTCCGGCGGGGCCCCGCAGGCGGCGCGCGCCCAGGCAATGGGCAAGACTCACCGCATCCCAGGTGAGCGCCGACACCCGGGGGTGCAGTTCATCTGCCAGCCGCCCAATCGCCAATGCGCTGTTTGGATTCGATCCCAGCTCGGGCACGATACAGGTGATGTTGGCGGCGATTCCGTGCCGATCCTCGATCTCGTAGAGGACCGAGGCCAGTTGCCGGATATCGTCGGTACCCCGGCAATGCGACAGGACAAGGCCGTGTGGGGAGCCTTCCATGGCGGCATCGAGGTCCTCGCGCCAGTCGCTCGTCTCCAGTCCGCTGATGCGAACCCACCGTTGAAATTTCCGCGCTTCGACCACCTGCTCGCGGTGCGACCGGAGCCAGGTGGCCGTTTCTACCCGCGCCTTCGCCCTCTTGCCCGGGGACATGGCGCGCGCCAGATCGAGGACGACGGCGTCGGCACCCGATCCGGCAATCGAACCGAGTCCCTGTTCGCTATCCGCCGGGACCAAGATCCATGAGCGCATCTGTGCCTCCAGTTGATCGCCGCACGGCGAATCACTCGGCGGCAGCTTGCACTTGCTCGGTTAGTATCGGGTAATCGATATAGCCTTCGGGACCCTGTCCATACCAGCTATGCGGTACATTTACGTTCGGTGCGATCTCGGCACCGAAGCGGAATCGCTCGGGAAGATCCGGATTCGAGATGAAATCCCGCCCCCAGCTGATCGCATCGCTCCGGCCTGCTTCGATATCCGCTACGGCGTCCTCGGGCGAATAGTCGCTGTTGAGGATGAGCGCACCCGAATAGATCTGGCGGATCAGCGGGCTCTGCTTAGGGACCTCGGTCGCACCGAAGGTGCCATCCGGGCCGGGTTCGCGCAGTTCGAGGAAGGCCAGCCCCAGCTCCTCGACGACCTTCGTCGCGGCGCCGAATGTGGCTGCCGGATCGCTGTCGTCGCAACCCTGCGTCTCGCCATTGGGCGACAGGCGAACGCCAACACGGTCGGCGCCCCAGACGTCGACCAGCGCCGTCAGGACCTCGCGCAGGAAGCGCGTACGGTTTTCCGCACTGCCGCCATATTCGTCGGTCCGCAGATTGGTGCTGTCGCGCAGGAACTGGTCGACGAGATAGCCATTCGCCCCGTGCAGCTGGACACCGTCGAAGCCTGCCTTCTTCGCATTCTCGGCTGCATGGCGGTAATCCTCGACGATCCGCTTGATGTCATCGGTCGTCGCTTCGCGCGCCTGCTCGTAATCCTTGCGGCCTTCGAATGTGTGCGCGTGGCCCGGTGCGGTGGTGGCGCTGGCGGACACGGGCGGGTTGCCGCCGAGGAACAGCGGATGGACGAGGCGCCCCATGTGCCATAGCTGGAGGACGATCAGCCCGCCTTCCTCGTGCACTGCATCGGTCACCCGGCGCCAGCCCTCGACCTGTTCGTCACTCCAGATGCCCGGCGCTGCGGGCCAACCCGACCCTTCGACGCTGATACCGGTCGCTTCGGAGATGATCAGACCGGCACTGGCGCGCTGGCGGTAGTAGGTCGCCATCATCTCGTTGGGAACCGAGCCGGGCTGCGTCGAGCGGCCGCGGGTTAGCGGCGCCATGAAGACGCGGTTCTTGGCTTCGAGGGCGCCAATGGTGAGAGGCTGGAACAGGGTATCGTGCATGCGGGACAAATCATTTTTGCTGGCGCGACTTGGCCAGTGAGCTAGGTGCG
>JBFOLW010000295.1:0-6803 GCA_040830305.1 Erythrobacter sp. | reverse complement strand
GATGTCCGCTTGAGGCCGGGCCTTCTTCAAGTTCGCGCGATATTCTTCCCACAGCGTCTCGTAGAGCGCGCGGGCATTCTCGCGCGCGGCATCCGACATGTCGCTTCGGCTGTAGGGCTCGACCGCGCTCTTGTACTCGCCGACCTTGTAGACGCGGGCATTGACCTGCAGCTTTTCGAGCAGGCCGGCGTAGTACAGGCGCTCGCCACCGGGACCGGCCACGATCGCTCCGCCGAGCGGATTGACCCAGACCTCGCTCGCGTGTGCCGCGAGCAGCATGCCATCGTCGGTATAGGCGGTGGCATACGCCAGAACGGGCTTTTCGGCCGCGCGGACACGGTCGAGCGCTTCGCCGATCTCCTGAATATGCACCTGGCCGCCACCCAGGAAGCGGTCGAGATCGAGTACGACTGCCGAGATACGCTCGTCGCCCGCGGCTTCATCGAGGGCACGGACCACGTCGCGCGCCTGATACTCGCCCATCGGCGCACGGCCCGACAGGAAAGCCTCGAACGGGTCGATTTCGGTCCGTTCTTCGACCACGACGCCGTTGAGCTCGAGGAGTAGAGCCCCGTCGCGCACTGAAGCGGGGCTTGGCCGGGTGGTCAGCACCGCGAACAGCAAGGAAAAAAACAACAGCATGAAGACGAGCACCATGCCGTCCTTGATGCCCACGAGCAGGCGCCACACTCTTCCGGCGAACTTCATCCGACAAATCTCCTGTTGGCGTCGAAGTAGGGGCAACGATGGCGCAATGCCACTGGAAAGCGCTTGAGCGGCCCTCGCTGGTCGACTAAGGGCGTGGCCTCAATGACATCGACGGAATCCTCGCCTCATGTGGCTCGCTATCCCGCGGGTGCGCTCGCCTTTCCGCACCGCGACCTGATCGGTATCGGGCAGCTCGAACGGCACGAAATCCTGTTCCTGCTCGACGAGGCCGAACACTGGGTCGCGCTCAATCGCCAGGCGGCCAAGCACGAGAACCTGCTCTCGGGCCTTACCGTCATCAATGCCTTCTTCGAGAACTCGACGCGCACGCTGCTGAGCTTCGAGATCGCCGGCAAGCGGCTGGGTGCGGACGTGGTCAACATGCATGCCGCGCAATCGAGCGTCAAAAAGGGCGAAACGCTCATCGACACGGCGATCACATTGAACGCCATGCACGCCGATGCGATCGTCATCCGCCACGGGTCGAGCGGCGCCACGCAGCTGATTGCGGACAAGGTCGATTGCCCTGTGCTCAATGCGGGCGACGGCCAGCACGAGCACCCCACTCAGGCGCTGCTCGATGCACTGGCGCTGCGCCATGCACTGCGCGACCGTGGCGAGGCGGCAGAGGAATTCACCGGACTGAAGATCGTGATCTGCGGCGATATCCTCCACAGCCGTGTCGCGCGCTCCAACCTCCTGTGCCTGCAGGCGCTCGGCGCGACAGTGCGCCTGTGTGCGCCGCCCGCATTGATGCCTGTCGGAATCGAGGCGATGGGAGCCGAAGTGTTCCACGATTTCGATGCCGCACTCGACGGCGCCGATGTGGTGATGATGCTGCGCCTGCAGACCGAGCGGATGAGCGGACAGTTCATCCCTTCCGCACGCGAGTATCACCACCTCTACGGACTGACGAGGCAACGGCTCGGACAGGCCGCGACAGACGCGCTGGTCATGCATCCTGGCCCGATGAACCGCGGAGTCGAGATCGATAGCGAGGTCGCCGACATGATCGACCGTTCGATCATTACGCGGCAAGTGGAAATGGGGGTCGCGATCCGCATGGCGGCGCTCGATATCCTCACGCGCCGTGCGCGCGGGGTCGAAGGCTGGGGAGGCGCGGCATGAAACAGCAGCGTCCTCTGACGATAACGGGCGGCAGGCTGGTCACGCCCGGCGGGCTGCGCGATGCGTCGCTGCGCTTGGTCGATGGCCGGATCGAGGCCGTGGGGGGAGCACCGCAGGACGGCGACGACGTGGTCGATGCCCGAGGTCGTCTGGTCGCCCCTGGATTGGTCGACCTCGGCGTTTTTGCGATCGACAAGCCCGCGTTCCATTTCGGCGGGATCACGCGTGCCGCGTTGATGCCCGATCAGTCGCCGCCCTTGGATCTGCCCAGTCGCGTGTCCTACATCGCCAAGAGCGGCAAGCCCGATTTCTGGGTTCATCCGCTGGCTGCGGCCACGCGTGGTCTCGAGGGACGCGAGATCGCCGAGCTGGCGCTGATGCGCGAGGCAGGCGCGCGCGGCATCGCCACCGGTCGGCAAGGGATAGCGGATTCGGGCGTGATGCTCCGGCTGCTGCAATATGCCGCCATGCTCGACTTGGTCGTCGTCACGCATGCCGAGGATGCGGCGCTTGTCGGGAGCGCAGTGGCGACGGCCGGCGAGGTCGCGACGCGCAGGGGGCTGCCCAGCGCACCCGCTCAAGCCGAAGCGATCGCGCTGGCACGCGATATCTCGCTCGCCGAGATGGCCGGCGCGCGGATACATTTCCGCCAGGTGACCACTCGCGCGGGTTTGGACATCGTCCGCGATGCGAAGCGGCGCGGTGCCAAGGTGACCTGCGGCGTTACCCCCGCGCATTTCATGCTGTCCGACCTCGCAACGGTCGACTTCCGGACGTTTGCCCGGCTGTCCCCGCCGTTACGCAGCGAGGCCGATCGACAGGCGGTGCGCGAAGCTCTCTCGGACGGAACGATCGATGTGATCGCCAGCGGGCACGATCCGCGCGGCCCTGAGGACAAGCGACTGCCGTTTGCCGATGCCGAACCGGGCATGGCGGGGGCGGAAACGCTGCTGGCGATGGCGCTGTCGCTGGTGCGCGACGAGCTGATCGATGTGTCGCGTGCCTTCGAACTCGTCGCGACGGCGCCCGCCCACATCCTCGGTATCGCGACCGGGGCGCTTGCGGAAGGCCTCGAGGCGGATATCGCCATCGTCGATCCGGACAAGCCGTGGATCATCCAGGGGGCGAAGATGGAAGCGACCGCGGGCAACACGCCGTTCGACGGCCAGCCTACGCAAGGTCGCGTCGAGCGGCTCTACAAGGGCGGCGTGGGCATCAGTCTCTAGAACAATGAAAGACCCCGCCCGGATCGTCCGGACGGGGTCGCTCGATGGTACGATTTGCGCGCCTGTTAGCGCGCTGCGACCCGTATATCGCTTCTGACTATGTCGATGGCGCCCGGCAGCGGGCGCGCCGATGCATAGGCGATGCAGCCGCCGCCCTTGCCCTTGACCGAACGGCACATCGACTGCGCATCGGACTTGGCAAAGCCGGCTGCGGCCACGCGGTAATAGATCTTGCCGTTGACGCGCGCCTTGGTGATCACGCGCTCGGCATCGCCAAGCTCGGGGTAGCGTTTCTGGAACTGCTTCCACGCTTCGTTGGCGTCCGACATGGAGAAGAACGAGCCGAGCTGGACATTGTACTCCCCGCCTCGCGCAAGGCTCGCAGGCGTTGCGGCGCCCGACACACGCGGAGCGACCGGCTTGCGTGCCTTGGCAGGCGTATCCTGGACCACCTCGGTCGAGACGAAGCGCACACCGCCAATCGCCGGGGCCAAGGCGGCATCGGCAAACGCGGCATCCGCGCGGTCATCGATTGCCGCAGCAGCGACCACCGGCGGCAGTTCCTCCGCCAGGGCGAAATTCTTTCCGGGCTGCTCGGCAATTGGCGCTAGTTCGCCTGCGCCTTCGGCAGCCAGCATTTCGACATCGGGGTGATTGGCGAGCGCAAGCATTTGCGGCTGGCCCGGGTCGGCCTGCGGCGTGACGCCAAGCAGGCTGGCTACACGCGTCGTGTACGCCTCCGGATGATTCTTGGCGGCCCATTCGGCCATGCGATCGCCCACTTCGCCGGCGGGCACGTCTTCGGCCGCCATGACGCGGGCAGCGCGCCAGTTCCCCGTCAGCGCATAGGCATAGGCGAGATTCTGACGAACCTTGGGCGTATTCTGACCCGCGCGCAGCGCGGCGCTCAGCACATGAACGCCCTCGTTGGGACGACCCGCTAGTGCGATTGCGAGCCCGAAGTCGGCGGGGTCAAGTGCGGCTTGGTGTCGCTCCAAGGTGCGCAAGGCGCCCAGCTGGTCGCCAATGGCGATCAGCGCGAGAGTATGGCTGATGATGGTGCGCGGCGCAGTGTCGCCGAGCTCGATCGCCTCGGCAAAGGTAGTTGCTGCAGAAGCGAACCGGCCGTCCTCGAGATAGGCATTGCCCAGCAGGGTGCGGCTGTAGGCATCGCGCGGGCTTGCGAGAACCGCCGCCTCGGCGTGTTGAACAGCCTTCGAAGACTTGCCCTTGGCGAGCGCCTTTTCCGCATGCTCGGCCGAATAGGCATGGCTTGGCGCGACCTTGCCCGTGCAAGCAGAAAGCGCGGTTGTCGCCAGCGCCGTGGTGACGGCGAGCTGGACGAACCGTTTGTTCCTGGTTTTCGTCTCGGTGCTCATTCTTACCCCCTTGAAGGCGATCCCACGTCGTTAGAGTTTACTTGTTGCCCTGCTGCACCTGAGCAGCGAGGCTTGCGATTTCCGGCATGTCGGCGAGCAGCGCATCGAGCGCGTCAGTGACCAATTGCTGCGCGCTGCGTCCACGAACGGTGCATGCGAGACGCAGCATGAGATGGCGTTCCTGGTCGAGCCGCAGCGTGAATGCGGCCCGCTTTCCTTGCGCAGCAGCGGTCCTGCGAACCACCGGCTTGGGCGTGGCGGGCTTTTCGAGCTGCGCCTGGATCTTGGTCAGCGATTCACGCACCTGGTTGGGCGCTTCGGTTTCGTTGGCGGCGGTCGGAGCGATGGCCACGACTTTCTCGGTCGACGGTTTCGGCAGGGCATGCGGCTCGTCGCCCATGTCGTTCCAGCCGAGGTCTTCCAGATTGGCGGCAGCCTCTTTACCGTCGACCGGGCCCACGATTCCCGATTGCGGACGCATGGCAGGCTTGGCGCCGCCCTTGCGTGCCAGCAGGGTCGATGAAAGAGAAGCGAAATTGGCGTCAGACATCCGGCAGTCTCCGCCTTTCCAGTGTTACTGCGCCACCCGGCGACCGAAGCCACCGGCGGGACGATGAACACCCGGCATCGCGGATTGCGAATTGGGCGCGGCGAAAACCGTACGGCGGAAATTCTTTTCCAGACGGTCGGCGATGTATTTCCACAAGGCGGTGACTTCGGCCGCGCTGCGGCTCTCCGGATCGACTTCCATCACCGTGCGGCCGTCGATCATCGAGGCGGCAAAGTCGGTGCGATGGTGGAGCGTGATCGGGGCGACCGTACCGTGCTGCGACAGCGCGACGGCCGCTTCCGAGGTGATCTTGGCCTTCGGGGTCGCTGCATTGACGACGAATACCAGCGGCTTGCCGGCGCGTTCGCACAGGTCGACCGTGGCGCCGACGGCCCGCAGATCGTGCGGGCTGGGGCGGGTGGGTACGACGATGAGTTCAGCAACGCTGATCACCGACTGGATCGCCATGGTGATCGCGGGGGGCGTGTCGATGACTGCGAGCTTGAACCCTTGCTGGCGCAGGATGGCAAGGTCGGAAGCAAGCCGTGCGACGGTGGTCTGGGCGAACGCGGGATATTCGTCTTCGCGCTCGTTCCACCAGTCGGCGAGCGAGCCCTGCGGATCGATGTCTATCAGGACGACCGGACCCGCGCCGGCGCGTTGCGCCTGGACGGCCAGATGTCCCGAGAGCGTGGTCTTTCCCGAGCCGCCCTTCTGCGATGCCAATGCCAGTACACGCAAGACTTGGTCCCCCTGGTTTGCGCCGGAGTCGAAATTCGTTTCCTGCCGCACGCGAATGCAGCGGTCTGACCAAGGGAATCGCAGACTACCCCTAATTTTGGGTTAATCGGGGCGGCAATTGCGCAAGTAGGGATCGGTCGGGAAAGACAGCAACACTTTGCTAACTGGCGATTTACTATAGGATGGGGACAATCCGGCGCGTTCCGCAGCGTCGCTGCACAGGAAGGTTATCCAATGCGACATTTGGCAAATGCAGTCTTGATGGCTGGTGCACTTGCTTCGATGTCCCTGATTTCGGCGCCGGCAAGAGCCGACGTCAAGGCGGGCGTCGATGCGTGGACAAATGGCGATTACGCAACCGCCGTACGCGAATGGGCGACACCAGCCGCACAAGGCGATGCGGACGCACAATTCAACATGGCACAGGCCTATCGCCTGGGGCGTGGGGTCGACACCGATCTCGAACAGGCGGAGGCGCTTTATGCCAAGGCCGCAGCGCAGGGCCATGTGAAGGCGGCCGACAACTACGGGCTGCTGTTGTTCCAGCGCGGCGCACGCCAGGAGGCAATGCCCTATGTGTCGGCAGCCGCGATGCGGGGCGACCCGCGGGCGCAATACATTCTCGGCATCGCGCATTTCAACGGTGACCTCGTATCGAAGGACTGGCAGCGCGCCTATGCCTTGCTGACATTGGCCAACTCGGCAGGTCTTCCCCAGGCGCGCGGCGCGCTGGCGCAGATGGATCAGTATATCTCGCTCGAGGATCGCCAGGCCGCACAGCCGCTTGCCGCCTCGCTCAAGGCCGAAGCCGAAGCCGCCCGCGCACGCCAGCTGGCAGCAGTCGATCTCGGGCTCGACGCGGACGCTCCCACGAGTGCGGTGGTGACCGCGCCACAACAACCCCCGGTCGCGCGTCCGTCGGGTACGCCCCGCGCGTCGAACAATGCGAGTGCTGCGCAATCCGCAGGCGCGGATTACACCGTTCCGGCAAGCGCACCGACGGTCGTTGCGCGGCGAGAGGACGAAGAGCTTTCGCGCGCTGCCGTGGCCGTGGCCGCCAGCCCTCCTTCT
>JBFOLW010000294.1:0-3051 GCA_040830305.1 Erythrobacter sp. | reverse complement strand
TTACTGGCGCAGCTCGTCGAAAGCGCCTATCTTAAGTCTCATGCGCCTCAAGACACGATTCAACGCCAAGGCCGGGTTCGCCGATTTGTGGGACTATGTCCGCGAACCGCGACCCTATCGCTGGCCAATGCTGGCGGTGTCTTTCGCCATCCCGCTCACCTCGCTGGCCGTGCTGTCGCAGGAATCGCATTTCCGCCCGCCCGATGCTCCCGAGGTCACCTATATCACGACCTTCGCCGAAGGGCGCAGCGACGCGGAAATCCGCCGTTCGAATATCGAGAACCAGCAGCGCAAGGAAGCGCGCGAGGCGGAGGCGGCCGAGCTCGCCGAGCGCAAGATCGAAGCCTACAAGGCGCTTGGCAGAGCGACCGGGCTCGATGTCGACGAGATGGAGCGGCAGGCAGCGATCGAGCGCGCGCGCGAAGAGGTCGAGGCAGAAGCCCGGCAACGCGAACTTTACCGGGCAGGTTCGGCGGTTGACGACAGCGGCGACTGACGCACGCTGGCTCGAAGCGGCGGCGCGTCTGGCTACGCGTGCGCGCGCTGCAAGCTATCCCAATCCGGGCGTGGGCTGCATCGTGGTGAAGGATGGCGTCGTGGTCGGCCGCGGCTGGACTGCGCCCGGCGGACGACCACACGCTGAGGCCGCGGCTCTGGCGCAGGCAGGCGAGAATGCCCGCGGCGCAACCGCCTATGTGACGCTGGAGCCCTGCGCCCACCGCTCGGAACGCGGCCCGGCATGCAGCACTTTGCTGGTCGAGGCCGGTGTTGCGCGGGTTGTCGCAGGGGTCGAAGATCCCGATCAGCGAACTGCAGGCGACGGAATGGCCAGGCTTCGCAGAGCAAGAATCGATGCCGACATCCATCATTCGCTCGCTGCCGAGGCGAGCCTTGCCGGATACCTCACCCGCGCCCGTCTCGATCGACCCCATGTGACGATGAAGATTGCCATGTCGCTCGACGGGTGCATCGCGACGAGTAGCGGTGACAGCCAATGGATCACCGGCGAGGCAGCGCGCGCGCATGTCCATTCGCGCCGCGCGATGGCCGATGCGATCCTGGTTGGCGGCGGAACGTGGCGGGCAGACAAACCGAAGCTCGATGTCCGGCTGCCCGGGCTTGAAGATCGCAGTCCGCAGCGCGTGCTGCTGACCCGTGGCGTTCCGCCCGACGGGGTGAGGGTTATCAACACGCCCGAGCAGATCGCCTCGCTCGAGGCGCTGTATCTCTATGTCGAAGCGGGCGCGAACATTGCCGCCAGCTTCCTCGCCGAGGATCTCGTCGACCGGCTTGAGATCTACCGTGCACCAATCGTTATCGGCGGAGGGCGCCGCGCGGTTGGCGATATCGGGCTCGCAGCCCTCGCCGATGCGCATGACCGCTGGGCACTTGCGGAGCGGCGCCAGCTTGGCAGCGACAGCTTCGAAGCCTACAGCCGCCTGCGCCAGAATTAGAGGGTTAGCCAGGAGCACGCATGTTCACCGGGATCGTCACTGCCATCGGCACCATTGCCAGCACCGAGGACAAGGGCGATTTGCGCGTCGTCATCACCTGCCCGTGGGATCCTGCAGGGATCGACATCGGTGCCTCGATCGCCTGTTCGGGCGTGTGCCTTACCGTGGTCGAAAGGGGCGGCAAGGAAGGCGATGGCTGGTTTGCGGTCGATGTGTCGGGCGAGACCGTGAGCCGCACCGCGCAGGACCAGTGGCGTCAGGATCGCAGGCTCAACCTCGAACCTGCGCTGCGGCTGGGCGACGAGCTCGGAGGGCACCTCGTCACCGGCCATGTCGATGCGGTTGGCCGCGTGGCGCTGGCCGAGGATATCGGTGGATCGACCCGCCTCGAAATTCTCGCAGGAGAAGATATCGCCCCTTACGTGGCGGAGAAGGGCTCGATCACCGTCGATGGCGTGTCGCTGACGGTCAACGATGTGAATGACGAGCCCAATGGCGATGTGCGCTTTGCACTCAACATCATTCCGCACACGGGCGAAGTGACGACACTTGGCGACCTGTCCGAAGGCGATGCAGTCAATCTCGAGATCGACGTGCTCGCACGCTATCTCAGGCGAATGCAAAGCCTCGCCGCCTGACAGATTCGCCGGGGCGCGCAGTGCCGAAATCCATTTTGAGCTCTCGCCCGCTGCTGTGGCTTATCCTCGCCCTGCCGGCGCTTTGGATCGGCTGGCGCTGGGCGATGACGCCCGACGCCTATGGTTATGGTCATGCGATCGGCGATAGCGGCGACTGGGCCGCCTGGCTGCTGATGGCGACCATGGCGGTTACGCCGCTGCGGCTGATGTTCCGTCGCCAGCGCTTGACCGGCTGGCTGTTGCGCCGACGCCGCGATCTCGGCGTCGCAAGCTTTGCCTATGCCGCGGGTCACACGCTGATCTACCTGATACGCAAGGCCTCGCCCGACCTGATCCTGGCCGAGCTGTCGACGCCTTACATCCTCGTGGGCTGGATTGCTCTCGCGCTCTTCCTGCCGCTCGCGATCACCTCGAACGACATCTCGGTGCGACGCCTAAAACGATCATGGAAGACATTGCACCGCCTCGTCTATCCGGCGGCAATCCTGACCTTCCTGCACTGGGTGTGGTCGGCCTTCGATCCGACCACGGCCTGGATCCACATAGGGGTCCTGGCCGCGATCGAGATCGTCAGGGTCTTTCTGCAGCGACGTCAGAGAGTGACGTAGTTCTTGAAACGGGCAACTTCCACTTCGTCGACATACTTGCCGATCTCGCGGTCGAATTCGCTCATGTCGGCGTAGGGGCGGTATTCCTCGAACTCGTGTTCCATCTTTCCGGTCATGCCCGGGATGAGCTTCAGCTCGTCCTTGCTGGCGGTGTTGAGGTTGACCGGCACGAATACGTTCACCAGCACCGCAGCCGCCTCTTCGGCGCCCAGCGTCTCGAGCAGCTTGGCATTCAGATCGGTCACGCTGGCATAGGGCTGGCCGGCAACGATGGCAGCCGCCAGTTCTTCACTCACGCCTTCGATGGCAGCCAGCTGATCGGCCGTGGCGGTGCTGGCGTCGAGCACACCC
>JBFOLW010000293.1:0-14103 GCA_040830305.1 Erythrobacter sp. | reverse complement strand
CAATGCTACGGCATGACCGAAACCACCGGCACCATCGCGATCCTGCCGCCGGACGACCACACGCTCGAGGGCAACGAGCGGATGAAGTCGGCGGGCAAGGCGGTCCCGGGCGCCGAGCTCAAGGTCGTGGGCGAGGATGGCGAGGAACTGCCGCGCGGCGAGGTGGGCGAGCTGATCTGCAGGAGCCCGTCGAACATGCAGGGCTACTGGCACCTGCCCGATGCCACGAAAAGCGCGCTCAAGAGTGGCTGGATGCACACTGGCGATGCCGCCCGTATGGACGAGGATGGTTACGTCTATATCCAGGACCGGATCAAGGACATGATCATCTCGGGCGGCGAGAACGTCTATCCCGCACAGGTCGAAAGCGCGATCTACGGCCATCCGGCAGTCGGCGAGGTGGCGGTGATCGGCGTGCCCGACGATACCTGGGGCGAGGCGGTCAAGGCCTGTGTCGTCCCACGGCCCGGCAGCGAGGTCGATCCCGACGATATCATCGCCTTCACGCGCGAGCGTCTGGCGGGGTTCAAGGTGCCAAAGTCGGTCGACGTGATCGAGGTCATGCCGCGCAATGCCAGCGGCAAGATCCTGCGCCGCGAGTTGCGCGCACCCTATTGGGAGGGGCGCGAACGGCAGGTCAACTGAGGGCTGCGGCGTGAAACGCCACGCGCCCGCCACCGCGCGCAATTCGCAGCCGCTCGCCGATGTGCTGGCGCGCGAATTGCCGGGTTCCGGCCTCGTACTGGAAGTGGCGAGCGGGACCGGCGAGCACGCGGTGTTCATGGCGCGGCGCTTTCCCGCGCTCGATTGGCAACCCAGCGATTGCGCAATAGATGCGCTGCACTCGGTCGATGCCTGGGCGCAGGAAGCGGGGCTTGCCAATCTGCGCCCCGCGATCGCGCTCGATGCGGCAGCGGGCGATTGGCCGATCGAGAGCGCGGACGCGGTCCTGTGCGTCAACATGGTCCACATCAGCCCGTGGCAGGCGACCGTAGGCCTGTTCGCAGGCGCGGCCAAGCTGCTGGCCTCGGGCGCACCGCTGATCCTCTACGGCCCGTTTATCGAGGACGGAGTGGAAACCGCCCCCTCGAACCGCGCCTTCGACCAGAGCCTGAAAGCGCGCGATCCCCGCTGGGGCCTGCGCCGAGTTGCCGATCTCGACGCGCTTGCTGCCGCTCAAGGTCTGCAGCGCACCGCCCGCCACGAAATGCCGGCCAACAATCTTCTACTGGTGTATCGCAGGCACTGAACACCGCGACCGCTAACGACGCCATTGCGGACGTTGCCCCCTAGCCTCATACTTTGCGAATGACTGCTGCTCGCCGAACACTCTCAGCATTCAGCTACGCTGTCGGGACGACGGCCCTGTTATTGTCCGGTTGCGCTAATGCGCAGCAGCAGGTTGCCGGGCATCGGTTCAATGTGCCCGCTGTCAATCTTATTTCTAAGGGTGATTACCCTTTCTTCCTGCCCAAGTCGCAAGACGAAGGATTCATTTTCATCCTCAATCCACAAGCGGAAGTGCGGCAACAAAGGACCGTGTTAGTTCAAGGGCGGGAAGCAGTCTGCGTACGAGCTAACGGAGGCGGATACGTCTCGCAAACGATCTGCGACCCCCAGAGCATCGATTGGCAAGGCCATGGTTGGGTTAGGAACGGCGATGACACATTCTGGACATACAGCCCAGACACACCCTCTGGCGCGGACCTGCACTTTGTAAGCTGTCACCGCATGGAGATCGAAGGACACCCCGGCCTCTGCAAGGCTACCCTCGCTCTTGACGATTTAGTGCTCACGATCAGTCTGGATGATGACGAGCTTCCCGCGCTTGCAGGCACCTACGAGAGCGCAGCGTCAATGCTGCGCTCTTGGGAAGTCTAGAGACGTCCGCCTTCCGCCCAGAACAAGCCAAACAATCCGCGATTCGAGAAGGGTCTCTGCCACCCACAAAGAAAACGCCCGCCGGGTGAGGGCGGGCGTTTCGCTTTCGCTTGTGCGAGTGGCTCAGGTTTCCTCGTCGACTGCGTTGGCGGCCGATTGCAGGTCGCTGCCGACACCGCGCACGGTGTTGCATGCGGCGGCGGTCAGCGTCATCGAGGTGATGCCGAGTGCAAGCAGGATCTTCTTGATCATTGTCCGTCCTTCCCAAAGGGCTGCCCGTGCGGGCTTGCGTTACCAGAACGGTGAGATGGCTGGCCGGTTCCCCGGCCGGTTGCGCGCGCCGCGTGGCGCACCCATATCCGCGAGCCGTGCCCGACCCCGATTTCCTCCTCTTCGCCAGCGACGCCGAACTCGCCACTTATTGGGGCGGCGCATTCCTGCTCGCCGCGCTGTTCTGCATGGTCATGGAGCGGCGCCGGCTGAAGCGCGTGGAGATCAACCAGGTCGGCTGGGTGCCGTGGACCGGGCTGTTCCTGGCCTGTGCGGTGATCGGGGGCGGGTTGCTCGCTCTTGCCCTACCGGCGATCCTGAAGGGATGAGGATCAGCGCTTGTGCGCGCGTGCCCGCATTTCGGTAAAGCTCTGCATGAAAAGCGATTCGAAATGATGCTCGCGGTCGAGCGCCCGTAGCGGATCCTTGCGCTTCGGCCTCGCTTGCCGCGGGAAGAGAAATTTCTGCAACATGGCGTCGTCCTACCTCGCGAGGAGGTATAGGAAATCGCGCGGTGTCAGGATTGTATGAAGTCGCCGAAATGCGGCGCGTTCTTACAAGCAGGCTTCGAAATTTGTCGTGCCAGAGGAACGGCAAGCCGCACTCAGGTGCAGCGCGTGGCACCGGAGGGCGCGGGCCTTCCTAGAGACACGCCTCCAGATACGCCTGGTCGAAGCCGAACTGGCGCGCCTTCTCAAGCGTGTAGGGGCGCAGGCCCGACGAGCGGAATTCGCCGAGAATCTTGCCGTCATCGCCCTCGTCGAGATATTCGAACTTGAACAGTTCCTGCGTCACGATGACATCGCCTTCCATCCCGATCACTTCGGTGATGTTGGTGGTCCGGCGCGAACCGTCGCGCAGGCGCTTGACCTGCACGATCAAATCGACGCTTTCCGCGATCTGGCGGCTGATGGCTTCCTTCGGAATCTTGATGTCGCCCATCAGGATCATGTTTTCCATACGGCCGAGGCATTCGCGCGGGCTGTTGGCGTGCAGTGTACACATCGAACCGTCGTGACCGGTGTTCATCGCGGCGAGAAGGTCGAAACATTCGGCGCCGCGGATTTCGCCGAGGATGATGCGGTCGGGGCGCATACGCAGCGCGTTCTTGACGAGGTCACCGATGGTGATCGCGCCCTGGCCTTCGAGGTTCGGCGGACGCGTTTCGAGCGGCAGCCAGTGCGGCTGCTGCAGGCGAAGTTCGGCGGCGTCCTCGATGGTGAGAACACGCTCACCCGGGTCGATCATCTTCGACAATGCGTTGAGCATGGTCGTCTTACCCGAACCGGTACCGCCCGAGATGACGATGTTCATCCGGCACGCGCCAGCGATCTTGAGCGCGGTACACATCTTCTCGCTCATCGAACCGAAGTCCTTGAGCATGTCGAGCGTGATGGGCTTTTCCGAGAATTTACGGATCGAGATCGCAGTGCCGCGCAGGCTGAGCGGCGGGACGATGACGTTCACACGGCTGCCGTCCTTGAGGCGCGCGTCGGCCAGCGGCGTGGTCTGGTCGACGCGGCGGCCGACCTGGTTCACGATGCGCTGGGCGATCTGGAACAGGTGGGTCTCGTCGCGGAACTTGATCGGCGCGATGACCAGCTTGCCCTTCTTTTCGATATAGGTCTGGTCGGGGCCGTTGACCATGATGTCCGACACGTCGGGGTCGTTGAGCAGTTCTTCCAGCGGACCGAAGCCGAGCAGCTCGTCGACAAGGACCTTTTCGAGCGCGAACTGTTCGCGGCGGTTGAGCGTGACCTTGAGCTCGGCCAGCACTTCCATGATGATCGGGCGGAATTCTTCCGACAGCTCGTCCTTGGACAGCGTGGCCGCGGCTTCCGGATCGACGCGTTCGAGGAGGCGTGGGAGCACCTGCTCCTTGATCTTGTGGATACTGGCTTCGAAACCACCGACTTCGCTCTGGCCCGAATGGCTGGAGTTCATCCGCTCTTCGAGCCGCGACATCGCATCCGCATTCGCCGGATTGCCGGGGGCTGCAGCGATTGCCTCGTCGCCCGGCAGGGGCGGAAACTGGTCGCCGCCATTGTCCGGCGCGGCGCGCGAGTGCGAGGGCGTCGGCGTGCCGCCGTGCATCGGCTTGGCGACACCGAACTGCGGACGGGCACCGGCGCCCATACCTGCCGGTCCGTTCTTCCGTCCGAATGCGCTCATTCCGGTAACCCCCGAGGAAACTCTTGATTCGTGGACCGCGACATTGCGTTGGAACAGCAAAGCCCGTCTCTCGAAGCGTGGTGAATAGAAAGGAAACCTTGATTTTTTCCTAATGCTGCGCTTCCAGCGAGCGCGGATTCACGGCCCCTGTGAACTGCGCGCGGGAAGACATTTTTCCTGTGCGACCCCGCATCGATTGAATGCGGGCAAATAAGCGCTAAGTCTCTGCGCGACTGTCTACCTGGAGAACATATTTCATGTGCGGAATTATCGGTATCGTCGGCACCCAGCCGGTCGCGGATCGCCTCGTCGACGGCCTGCGCCGGATGGAATATCGCGGGTACGACAGTGCCGGGATCTGCACGCTGCACGAAGGGGAGCTGGTGCGCCGCCGGGCCGAGGGCAAGCTCAAGAACCTGGTCGACAACCTTGCCGATAACCCCGCTCCCGGCCTTGTCGGCATCGCGCATACACGCTGGGCCACGCATGGCGCCCCGACCGCGAAGAATGCCCATCCGCACGCGACCGACCAGGTGGCGCTGGTGCACAATGGCATTATCGAGAATTACAAGGAACTGCGCGCCGAACTGACGCAGGCCGGACGCAAGCTCGAAAGCGATACCGACACCGAGGTCGTGCTGCACCACATCTCCAGGCTGGTCGAACAGGGGCAGTCGCCGCAGGAAGCGGTTGCCGCGGTCCTGCCGCTGCTGCGCGGTGCCTTCTCGCTCGCGATCGCCTTCCGCGAGCACCCCGACATGCTGATCGGGGCACGGCTGGGATCGCCGCTGGTTGTCGGCCACGGCGAGGGCGAAACCTATATCGGCTCCGACGCGCTCGCGCTGGCACCGCTGACGCAACAGATCAGCTATCTCGAGGAAGGCGACTGGGTCGTCATCACCCGCGACGGGGCAACGATTTACGATAGCGAGAACAACGCGGTCGAACGCGAGATCCGGGCATCGGGTGCTTCCGCCGTGGCAATCGAGAAGGGCAATTACCGCCACTTCATGCAGAAGGAGATCTTCGAGCAACCCACCGTGGTCGCGCAGACGCTCGGCTCCTACCTGCGGCAATCGGACAATTCGGTCGCGCTGCCACAGTTCGATTTCGACATTTCGAGCATCAGGCGCGTGACCATCGTCGCCTGCGGCACCTCTTTCTATGCCGGAATGGTGGCCAAGTACTGGTTCGAGCAGTTCGCCCGCGTGCCGGTCGACATCGATGTCGCCTCCGAATTCCGCTACCGGGAACCGGTCCTCGAGGAGGGCGGCCTAGCGCTGTTCATTTCGCAGAGCGGCGAGACGGCCGACACCCTTGCCGCGCTGCGCCACTGCAAGGCGAACGGGCAGACTATCGGCGTGATCGTCAATGTGCCGACGAGCTCGATGGCGCGCGAGGCCGACCTGTTGCTCCCGACCCATGCCGGTCCGGAAATCGGCGTTGCCTCGACCAAGGCCTTCACCTGCCAGCTCGCGGTGCTTGCGGCGCTGGCAGCGCACATGGCGGTCAAGAAGGGGCTGATGAGCCGCGCCGAGGAACGGGAGGTCGTCGCCCACCTGCTCGAGGCGCCCGCATGCCTAAACGCCGCGCTCGATCACGATGAAGACATCGCCGAGATGGCGCATCTTATCGCACCTGCGCGCGACGTGCTGTACCTCGGTCGGGGGCCCGACTTTCCGCTTGCGCTGGAAGGCGCACTGAAACTCAAGGAAATCAGCTATATCCATGCCGAAGGCTATGCTAGCGGCGAGATGAAGCATGGCCCGATCGCGCTGATCGACGATGCAGTGCCGGTGATCGTGCTCGCACCCTCGGGACCATTGTTCGAAAAGACCGTGTCGAACATGGAGGAAGTGCGCGCGCGCGGCGGGCAGATCGTCCTGATTTCGGATGCAAAGGGTCTCGAGCAGGCCGGCGAGGGGTGCCTCGCCACGATCGAGATGCCCCGCGTCCATCCGCTCATCGCGCCGCTGGTCTATGCCGTGCCCGTACAGTTGCTCGCCTACCACGTCGCTTGCGTCAAAGGCACCGATGTCGACCAACCGCGCAACCTCGCAAAATCCGTTACCGTAGAGTGATTTAGCGGCAAGGGCGGGGCACCGCATTGTAACATTTGGCGTATCGCCCATTTACCCGGAGATAACCCTTTGGGGATATGGCTACGCGGGTGAGCGATCAGACCAACACCGTGGACGCAGTAGCGGCGCCGCTGTCGATGGCGCAGGTTATCGGGCTCGAAGCGCCCGAAGACACCGATTGGGCGGTCGTCCATGGCCAGCAATACGCCGTGCTCAAGGATCGCGCCGCAGCACG
The DNA here is from genome assembly GCA_040830305.1 of Erythrobacter sp. Taxonomy (GTDB): domain Bacteria; phylum Pseudomonadota; class Alphaproteobacteria; order Sphingomonadales; family Sphingomonadaceae; genus Qipengyuania. The sequence continues at coordinate 7,464 of JBFOLW010000293.1, read as the reverse complement.
CTTCGCGCTGCATCTCATTGCATTCGCATTGGTGGCTACGACGCTCCGCCTCTCGGTCCCTCTGCCGTTGCTAGTAGCCTGGGGCTTCGGCCTGCTTGTTACATTGGTTTACTCCGCGCGGTCCGACATCCGGCTTGGCGATGCCGACAGGCGCCAGATCTCGCTCGCCGAAGTGAAATCGCATGCGCTTACGAGCGCAGCCAAGGGCGCTATGTGGTCGATTGGCGTCGTCGCCTCGGCGCTCGTGGCAGAGGCTGCCTCGATGGTCCTCGTGTGGGCCGCGATCGCCATGCTGGTGGTCGGCAGCTCTGCCAGCCGGTTCAGCGCACCGCTCAGCACGATCGCATTTGCGGTGGCGGCCGGAACGGGCGGACTGCTGGCCAGCCTCGTCACGCAGCAGTTCACCTTGGCCGCAGTCGTCCTTGTGACAACCTTGCTTGCCATCTTCGGGGTCGTCGAGAGCGCACGGGTTGCGGTCACCGCTCGCCTCGCGGAGGCCTCGTCGCAAGAGCAGAGCGAAGTGGTTTCGATGCTGTTGCGCGAGTTCGAGGAAGGGCAGGCCGACTGGTTGTGGCAGGTCGATACGAGGCGTCGCCTCAAGGCCGTGTCGCCACGGTTCGCGTTTGCCCTTGGCAAGGAACCCGCAGAAGCAGAGGGACAGTCGTTCCTCGAGCTGGTGTCAGGTGAAGGATGGAAAAGCGGCCAGTTTCCACCGAGCCTTCATGCCCTTGCCGAGAAGCTCAAACGCAAGGAGAACTTCTCCAACCTGAGCGTTGCGGTCTCGATCGACGGTGAGCAACGCTGGTGGGAGTTGTCAGGAACGCCCATCGTCGACGAACTCGGCGATTACCAGGGATTCCGCGGCGTCGGCTCGGATGTCACCGAACAGCGCAAGTCGTCGGAAAAGATCGAGTATCTGGCGCGCTACGACACGCTGACGCAATTGCCCAATCGGCGAATGCTGAACGAGGCGCTGGGTGATGCTCTGCAATATGCCGCGAAGTGGCGGTCGCGCTGCGCCTTCCTGATGATCGACCTCGACCGCTTCAAGGCGGTCAACGATTCGCTCGGTCACCTCGTCGGCGACCAGATGCTGGCTGAGGTCGCATCGCGGCTCAAAGGGCTTGTCCAGGAAGGCGAGGTTTGCGGTCGGTTGGGCGGCGACGAATTCGCCGTTGTCATCCGCGATGCTTCTCGCAAGGGTCGCATCGATGTGCTTGCGCGCGCGATCATCGAGCGATTGTCCGAGCCTTACGAAATCGAGAACCACGTGCTCTATGTGGGGGCCAGCGTCGGGTCGGCCATGGGCCCTCGCGACGGAGGGACGGTCGAAGAGGTACTGCGCAACTCGGATCTCGCGCTCTACCGCGCGAAGGACGAGGGCGGCGGCTCGCATCGCGAATACGAGCCCGTACTCCACGCCAATGCGGAGGAAAAGCGTCAGCTCGAACATGCCCTTCGCCATGCGCTCGAACGCAACGAATTCGTGCTGCATTATCAGCCCGTCGTGAATGCCAAGACCGAGGATATTGTCAGTTTCGAAGCGCTGGTCCGCTGGAACAGCGCCGAACACGGGTTCATCAGTCCGGGCAAGTTCATCCCGCTGGCCGAGGATACGCGCCTGATCGTCCCGATCGGCACCTGGGTGATGCAGGAGGCCTGCCGCGAGGCAGCCGAGAACTGGCCCGACAACGTCAAGGTCAATGTCAACGTCTCTCCCGAGCAACTGCTCGAACCCGACTTCGCGGCAACCGTCGTCCACGCGCTGTCGCATAGCCGGCTCGACCCGAAGCGGCTCGAGATCGAGGTGACCGAGAGCATCTTCATGCGCGACGCCAGCGTTGCGCGAAAAGCGCTCGAACAATGCATGGCGCTGGGCTGTTCGGTCGCGCTCGACGATTTCGGGACCGGCTATTCGTCGCTCGGCTATCTGCGCAAGCTGAAGTTCTCGACCATCAAGGTCGATCGTACCTTCGTGCAGGGTGCAGCGCAGCACAGCCCGGAATCGATCGCCATTATTCGTGCGGTGGTTGCCATGGCCGACAGCCTCGACATGACGACCACAGCCGAGGGCGTCGAGAACGAGGAAGAAGCCGCCATGATCCTCGGCATGGGGTGCACCAAGATCCAGGGCTTCCATTTCGGCCGCCCGATGCCGGTCGAAGATGTCCGCAGCCTGTTCGCCCGCCGCGCGAGGGAACAAGCGCGCGCACGCGCCTGATCAGGCTTCGGCCAGCGCCTTTATCGCATTCTCGAACAGCGCCACGCCATCGGTCCCGCCGTGCGCAGGATCGACGGCGCGTTCGGGGTGCGGCATCATGCCCAGCACATTGCCCGCAGCATTGAGAATTCCGGCGATACCGCGACGCGAACCGTTGCAATTCTGCGCATAACGGAAGGCCACGCGCCCTTCGCCCTCGAGCCGGTCGAGCGTATCCTCGTCGGCGAAGAAATTGCCATCGTGATGCGCAACGGGAATCTGGATCGCCTGGCCGCTTTCGTAGCCGGCGGTGAACAGCGACTGGGCGTTCTCGACCGTCAACGCCACGGTCCGGCAGATGAAGTTCTGGCTGGCATTGCGCATCAGCGCGCCGGGCAACAGCCCGGCTTCGGTCAGCACCTGGAACCCGTTGCACACTCCCAAAACGGGGACGCCGCGTTCGGCCCGGCGCTTGACGCTGCGCATGATCGGGCTGTTCGCTGCCATTGCTCCCGAGCGCAGATAGTCGCCATAGGAGAACCCGCCGGGAAGGGCGATGAAGTCGAGATCTTCGGGCAAATGCGCATCACCATGCCACACCCGGATCGGCGCGATTCCCGAAACCCGCTCGATCGCCACCGCCATGTCGCGGTCGCAATTCGATCCCGGGAAGGTGATGACGGCCGCGCGGAAAGCCATCAGCCGACCTTCTCGATGCGGTAGTTCTCGATGACCGTATTGGCGAGCAGCTTCTCGCACATCTCGGTCAGCGCAGCGTCGCCGGTGCCGTCGGCGACATCGAGTTCGATCAGGCGGCCGACACGGACGTCTTCGACGCCTTCGAAGCCGAGGCCCTCGAGCGCGTGGTGGACGGCACGGCCCTGCGGATCGAGAACGCCGGGCTTGAGCGAGACATGGACGCGGATCTTCATGCGGTGAGGCCTTTCGTGTTGGCGCGCCTATGGCGCAGCCTCCGTCCGCATTCAAGCACCCTGCGCGGCTCGCGCCCTGAAGCGCGGCCTCGTGGCTTATGAGTCACGGCTGTAGCGCGGATGCAACATTTGCAAGGATTCTGACACAAACCCGCGCGGCAGGCGCCAAATCGGTGCGCATGCTGCTATGGGGCCCGCACGGCGCATACTGCCGCAGCCCTCCAAATGCCCGCCCGATAGTGTGCGCGCTCAAGCAGGAACCCTCTCCCCATGACCATTCGCTCCACCGCTGCCCGCTTCCTCGGGGCCAGCACATTCGCATTTGCGGCATTCGCTGCAAGCCCCGCGCTGGCGCAGGACACCGCGCCCGCCGCTACCGGCACCGAAGAAGCGGCCGACGGCCAGCTCAACACCATCATCGTGACCGCCAACCGGCGCGAGGAAAACCTCCAGGACGTCGCCGTTTCGGCCGCAACGCTGGATGCCAGCACGGTCAAGACGATCTTCGATGCCGGCGCTGAAGTGACCGCGCTCGCCGCACGAGTCCCCGGCCTGTTCGTCGAGAGCTCGAACGGTCGCGCTGCCCCGCGCTTCTACATCCGCGGCCTCGGCAACACCGACTTCGACCTTGCTGCCTCGCAGCCGGTTTCGGTGGTGATGGACGAGATCGTCCTCGAGAACGTCACGCTCAAATCCTTCCCGATCTTCGACGTCGAGCGGATCGAGGTCCTGCGCGGCCCGCAGGGCACGCTGTTCGGCCGCAACACGCCCGCGGGGATCGTCAAGATCGACACCGCCAGGCCCGGCGACGAATTCACTGCGCAGGTCTCAGCCAGTTACGGCAGCTTCAACTCGCTGTCGCTCGACGGCGGCGTGACCGTTCCGATCGCCCCGGGTGTCGCCTCGCTGCGCCTCTCCGGCCTCTACCAGCACCGCGACAACTGGATCGACAACGGCTTCACCGGCCAGGACGATTTCATTGGTGGGTTCGACGAGCTTGCCGGGCGCGCCCAGCTGCTGGTTACGCCCGACAGCCGCTTGTCGCTGCTCGGCAGCATCTCGTTCCGCGATCTCGACGCCACGTCGACACCGTTCCGTGCCAACATCCTTGGCCCCGGCAACAACGACCTCAACGCCAATTACGATCGCGACACGGTGTTCTATGATGCAGGTGGCGGCAACCCGGCTTCCTACAATGCGCTGATCGGCAGCTTCCGGCTCGATTACGAAGCCGATTTCGCCACGCTGACCAGCATCACCGCCTATGCGGAAACCGACGGTTCGAGCCGCGGCGACATCGATGGCGGCAACCTCGTCACCGGCCCGGGGTTCATCCCGTTCCCCGCCGATACGCAGGATTCGATCGATCTCGACCAGCTGACCCACGAAGTCCGTCTCGCCTCCAATCCGGGCGGGATGATCGACTGGCAGGTCGGCATGTATGTCTTCAAGAGCGACTTCGATGTCACGACCGTCGGGTTCAACTTCCCGCCGTCGGTGACCGTGCGCCACACCAACGATGCCTGGGCGACCTTTGGCCAGGTTTCGGTACAGGCGACCGACATGCTCAAGCTTACCGGCGGCCTGCGCTGGACCGACGACAAGAAGCAGTTCCAGGTCGTCTCGCCCTCGTTCATCTCGGGACCGGGCGCACAGTACCGTCTGGTCGAAGACGATCGCCTGAGCTGGGACCTGTCGGCATTCCTCGATGTCAGCGATGACGCGAGCGTTTATGCTCGCCTCGCCAACGGATTCCGCGCGCCGACGATCCAGGGCCGCGACGTGGCCTTCGGTTCGCCGCCCTCGGTGGCGACCTCGGAAAAGATCATGAGCTACGAGGCCGGCTTCAAGTCGGAATTCGCCGGTCGCAGCATCCGCCTCAACGGCGCGGTGTACTATTACACGATCGAAGATCCGCAGTTCACTGCCGTGGGTGGTGCGGGCAACCTCGTCCAGCTGGTCAACGCCGACAAGGGTCGCGGTCTGGGCTTCGAGCTCGACAGCGCCTTCCAGATCACCCCTGATTTCCTGGTCACTGCCGGCGTGAGCTGGAACGACACCAAGATCCAGGACAGCAATCTGGCAGTGGGTATCTGCGCGCAGTGCACCGTGACCGACCCGACCGTCGCTCTGTCGGGCAACACCCGCGCGCTGGTCGACGGGAACCCGTTCCCCAATGCGCCGGAATGGATTGCGGACGTGACCGCGCGCTATGCGTTCCCCGTGGGCGATGCCGGCGAGGTCTTCTTCTTCACCGACTGGACCTATCAGGGCGCGACCAACTTCCTGATCTACGAAAGCCTCGAGTTCAACGCGAACAACCAGATCGAAGGCGGGCTGCGCATCGGCTACGCCCGCAACGACGGGCTGTTCGAAGTGGCTGCATTCGTTCGCAACATCACCGATGCGGACAATGTGAAGGGCGCGATCGATTTCAACAACAACACCGCCTTCGTCAACGATCCGCGCGTGTTCGGCATTTCGGCGCGCCTCAACTACTGAGCGCGATCGCAAGGGCGAGACAGGGGGCCGGGAGGAGCGATCCTTCCGGCCCCTTTTCTTTGCTCAGGGCACGAGGCTCTCGTGCAGGACCCGGATCCTTACGGATTCCTTCGGGTCGAGATAGCGTCGGGCGGCTTCCTGCAGCATCGCTGGTGTCACCGCGCGGATGCGGTCCTCGTAACTACGCACCCGGTCGAGCCGCTCTGCGCGCAATTGGGCCTCGTCGATCGCGCCCAGCCACCAGCCGTTTTCGCGGCGGCTGAGCGCGATGCGCTCGAGCAGCGGCGCACGCGCGCGGTCGAGCAGGTCGCCGGATACCGGGCCTTTGCGGAATTCATCCGCGATTGCATCGACCACGGCAAAAACCTCGCCGGCTTGCTCGGGGGCGACCACGATCGAGGTCGAGAAGGTGCCGAAATCGCGATAGATGTGCGACATAGCCGAACTGGCGCCAGGCGAATAGGAGGCGCCCAGTTCTTCGCGAATGCGCTCGAGCAATTCGAGCCGCATTACGCCGGCGAGCAATTGCATCGTCGCCTCTTCCTGCGCATCGTTATCGTCCGTGGTCGGCCAGAATGTCATGGCGAGTGCCTGGTCAGGGGCGCCCGCATGCGACAAGACACGCTCGCTACGATCCGCAGTGAAGCGGGCGAGCCGCTCGCTTTCCCAGGCATCGAGCGTAGCGGCACGTTGCGGAAGCGCACCGAACGACGCACCGACCGCGGCGATAACCGCTTCGCTGTCGAAATCGCCGACGACCGAGATTTCGATCGGTGCGCCAGCGAACTGGTCGGCGATCAGGCGGCGGGCCTCTTCCAGCGTCACGGCAGCGAGCTCGGCTTCGGACGGGATCCCGAAACGGGGATTTCCGTCCGTGACGATACGCGCCACCTGCGCGCGGGCGACCGCCTGCGGCGTTGCATCGAGCTGCGCGAGATAGGGCGGCAGGATCGCCTGCCAGCGGCTGAGCATTTCCGCGCGCAGGCCCGGGTCGCTGATATAGGCTGCGCTGAGACGCATCTGCAGCGGCAGGTCGGACATGGTGCCGGTGCCGCGTACGAGGAACCTGTCCTCGCCCGCGTCGAAACCGTAGGTCAGTCGGCGGCCGGCAAGGATCCGGCGCAGTTCGTCGTAGCCGTGCTCGCCCAAGCCGCCGAGCGCGCTGACCGATGACAGGAAGCTCGCCAGGCCCATCTCGCTGTCGGGCAGCGCCAATTGCCCCGATCCGATACGGATTGCGTAACGCAGGCGACCGTCCTCGAAATCGGTAGGTTTCAAATTCAATCGGACGTTGTTTCCGAACCGCATGGTCCGTACGCCGAGATCCTCGATTACCGTGTCCGCGACAATGGGTGACGGCTCGCCGAAATCCCCATAGGCGAAGGCGAGATCGCCCCTATCCTGCGGTGGTTCGACGAGCTGCGAAGCCGAAGATCGCCAGACGGCAAGGATAGTCGCCTCGCCATCGGTGATGGCCTGTTTGGTCGAAACGTGGATCAGCGGGTCGGACAGTGCGAAGTGCTCGGCAAAGGCGCGGGAGACGGCCTCGGCAGTGATCTGCGGCTTGTGCGCCAAGAAAAGGTCATAGCTCGTCTGCGGGCTGACAAAGATGCGTTCGCGCCGCGCGGTTGAAAGGATTCCTTCGGCGAGCTGACTGTTGCGCCGTGTGTCCTGCTGGCTGGCGGCATCGCGATAACGCTGCTCGAAATTGGCGAGTTGTTCGGCCAGTTCCGACTCGGAAAAACCGTGTTCCACCGCGCGGCGCCATTCCTGTTCTCCGACTTCGAGCGCGCGCTGCCATTCGCCCTCGCGTGCCTGCACCTGCAGTTG
>JBFOLW010000292.1:0-2035 GCA_040830305.1 Erythrobacter sp. | reverse complement strand
TCCTCGAGATTTCCGATCCGGCGCGAGAGCGCGGACGGGCTCAGCCCGAGTTCGTCAGCGGCCGCCCGGGCGGATCCCAGCCGGACGGTCCTGACAAAGGCCTCGAGGGCGCGGAGCGGGGGAAGCCTGCGGGTTGCCATCGCGGTTGCACGCTATGAGCGCGAAACGCACCTGTCGAGGGTGAATGTGCAGAACTTTGCAACAACCATCAGGCGGTTGTCGCTGCTTCCTCCGGAGCGTGCAGGCGCAGGCGTTTGACATGCGTCTCGTCGGCATCGGTAACCTCGATCCGCCAGCCGCTGGGATGGTCGAGCACACGGCCGACGTCGGGCACCTGTTCGGCCAGCACGAAGGCGAGCCCCCCAAGCGTGTCGACCGATTCCTCGACCTCGGCGAGTGCGGGCGAAACATGCTCGGCAACATCGTCGAGCTCGGCGCGGGCATCGCAATCCCACATGCCTTCTCCGATATCGACGATCCATTCCTCGGGCGCCTCGTCGTGCTCGTCCTCGATCTCGCCGACGATTTCCTCGACTAGGTCCTCGATCGTGATGAGACCGTCGGTCCCCGAAAATTCGTCGACCACCACGGCCAGGTGCATGCGCTGGGCACGCATGTCGGCCAGCACGTCGAGCGCGTTGCGGGTCTGCGGAACGTAGAGCGGCTGGCGCATCAGCACCGTCCAGTCCGCGGGCGGCTGTTCACCGCGCGCGAGGATCGTGAATACGTCCTTGATGTGGATCATGCCGATCACATCGTCGAGCTGTTCGCGGAAAACCGGCATGCGCGAATGGCCGTGTTCGGCAAAGGTCTCGACCAGCTCGTCCCAGCTCGCATTGGCATTGATCGCGATGATCTCGCCGCGCGGCACCGCCACGTCGTCGGCGTCGTGTTCGGAAAAATGCAGGAGGTTGCGCAGCATCTGCCGCTCGACCAGCGACAGGTCGCCGGTGCCGCTGTTCTCGGGCACATCGTCGCCGTTTTCGCCCTCGTGCTCGTCGATCGCATCTTCCAGCTGCGCACGCAGCGAGCGTTCGCCGTAATCGGGGTCGAAAAATTTCCGGATGGCGAGCATCAGCCCGCTGCTACTCTCCGCGTCTCCCGCGGGTGATGACGAATCGGGCATGGCCCTAACAATGCACTCCAGTCAGTTGCGGTCCCCATATGGGTCGGCGATACCCAGTTTTGCAAGCGCCGCGATCTCCAGCGCCTCCATCGCCTCGGCCTGGGCATCCGAATCGACGTGATCGTGGCCCGCCAAGTGCAGCAGGCCGTGGATGATCAAATGCGTGGCGTGATTGCCAAGCGCGATGCCTTTCACCGTCGCTTCGCGCTCGCAGGTCCCGTAGGCAAGCGCGAGATCGCCGAGCATCTCGGGCGGGCCCTCCGGTGCCAGATCGAGCAGTTCGTCGCGCTCCAGCATCGGGAAGGACAGCACGTTGGTGGGCTTGTCCTTGCCGCGCCACTCCCGGTTGAGCGCGTGGACCTCCTCGTCGGTGGTGAACAACAGCGAGACGGTCAGGCGCGCATTTGACAGCGCGGGTTCGACTTCGGCGGTCGCCGCATGCGCGCGTTCGGCCAAGGCTTCCCATTCGCCCGGCGGCCAGCCTTCAATGTCGATATCGAGGTCCACTCAGACACCATAGCGATAGATTTCGAGAACGCCCCAGAAATTGCTAACCGCGTGAATGAGAATGACCGGCAAGAGCTTTCGGTCCAGCAAGAGATATATGGTGCCCAAAAGCAGGGCGAAAAGCGCGGTCGATACTCCGCCAGCGAGGTCCTGATAGAGGTGACCGATCCCGAATGCCGCCGACGATAGCAGCAGCAAGGGAATTGCGGCTTTCATTCCGAATAATCTGGTGCCCCACCCGATGAAAAAGCCGCGGAAGGCAATTTCCTCCAAGATACCGCCGAACAGAATCGCGACGATGAGAAGCTCCAGAAATGCCCCGTCATTGCCCTGTACATCTGCGAATTGCGACAGGTCGATCGTCGTTCCCGTCAGCAGTTCCGCGACCCCATCCATTGCCGG
>JBFOLW010000291.1:0-3418 GCA_040830305.1 Erythrobacter sp. | reverse complement strand
TGCCCGCTCGCCGAAAGCTGTGAAGGCAGGGCGACGGGCGATCCCGCACGGCTGCCGGTAAAAGCTCCCAAGAAGGCGAAACCGGTGCGGCAGGGCCGCGCATGGTGGATCGAACGCGAGGGGGCGGTGTGGCTGGTCAGGCGCGAAGGCAAGGGCATGCTCGGCGGGATGCGCGCGTTGCCCGATGACGGCTGGAGCGCGCGCGCCGACGGATCGGGCGAGCCGCCGCAAGCCGGCACTTGGGACAGCGCGGGCGTGGTGCGGCACACTTTCACGCATTTTCAGCTGGAACTGTCGGTGCAGGTGCAACGCGACGCCATCCAGCCCGAAGGCGCGGGCGAATGGTGGCCGCTTGCCGAGCTCGGTGCAGCGGGGCTGCCGACGCTGTTCGCCAAGGCTGCGCGGCTGGTGCGGGCCGGCTAGATAATGCCGCCGCCAAGCGTCAGCCGCAAGGCTGCGATCAGCAGTACGACCAGGCAGAAATTGCGTCCGCCATTGCTCGACGACAATTGGCCCAGCACCACGCCGATCACGATCAGCGGCAGCGCGAGCCAGTTGGCCCAGCCGAGGAAGGGGATGGTCGCCGGAATGACGACCACGAGCGAGACGATCCCGAACAGGATGGAAAGCAGGTTGAACATGTGTCCTATATGGATAGGACACTGCGCGATTGCAACAGTTTCAATTCGCAATTGACGGCCCACCGTCGCTCCCGCACAAACCCGTCAAACGAAATCGGAGAGACAGAAATGGCCTATCGCAGCTTCGACACCCCGCAGATGTCCCGCCGCGCGCTGTTGCGCGGAGGCGCCTGGCTTACCGCCGGGGCGGCGCTGGCGGGAACGCCGATGGGGCGCATGGCGATTGCGAAGGACGCGCCGGTCCAATGGACCAATGTCTCGGCGATGGTCGAGAAATATGTCGCCGAGCGCAAGGTCGCCAACATGGTTGCGACGCTCGGCTGGGGGCTGCGCGATCCGCTTCATATCGCGCGTGGTACGCTGGCGCTCGGCGGTCCGAAGCAGGTCGATGCCGACAGCCTCTATCGCATCTATTCTATGACCAAGCCGGTCACCGGCATGGCCGCGATGATGCTGATCGACGAAGGCAAGCTCGGGCTGGACCAGCCGATCGCCGAACTAATGCCGGCCTATGCCAAGATGCAGGTGCAGAAAACCTATGACGGGTCGCTGACCGACCTGGTCCCGGCCGAACGTCCGATCACCGTGCGCCAGCTGCTCACCCACACGGCGGGTCTGGGATACAATATCGTCCAGAAGGGGCCTATCAGCGCGGCCTATACCGAACAGGGGCTGATCCCGGGCCAGGTCAGTCGCCTGCCGATCCCGGGTCTGGGCCGCGGGCAGGCGGTCGCCGGGCTCGATACCTTTGCCGATCGCCTGGCCAAGCTCCCGCTTGTCCTGCAACCCGGCACGAAATGGAGCTATTCGGTCAGCCTCGACTTGCTCGGCCGCGTGATCGAAGTCGCCAGCGGCATGGCCTTCGACGAATTCCTGCGTACGCAGATCTTCGAGCCTGCGGGAATGACCAGCACCTGGTTCACCGTTCCCGAAAGCCAAGTCGGGCGGTTCACCACCAACTACGGCATCATGAACAACACGCCGCTGCCGATGGATCCGGCCAAGGCCTCGATCTACCTCGACGAACCGCCGTTCCCTTTCGGCGGAGCGGGGTTGGTGTCGAGCCCGCGCGACTACGACCGGTTCCTCCAGATGCTGCTCGGCTATGGCAAGATCGATGGCAAGCGCGTGATGGGCGAGGCCGCGGTGCGCGTCGGGACCTCCAACCTGCTTCCCGCGACCGCGACCACCAAGGGAACCTGGGTCGAAGGGCAGGGGTTCGGTGCCGGCGGGCGCGTGACCGACGGCGCCTATGGCTGGGGCGGCGCGGCGGGCACCGTCGCCTTCGTCAATTTCAAGGCGAACCTGCGCGCCACGCTGATGACGCAATACATGCCATCCGAAGCCTATCCGATCCATACCGGCTTCCCTGCAGCGGTGGCCAAGGACCTTGCCGCGATCCAGGCCGCGAAGGCGTAAGCCATGCTCGCATTTACCGGCTCGCGGCTCGACCGCGCCGACCACGTCCGTGCCGACCCCGAGCGGCTGGCGGGGTATATGAACTGGAAAGCGCGGCTGCTGGCGCTGGACGGGCTGATGCCCTCGATCGGCGACGATGGCGGACTGGTCTGGGGCACGCTCGCCGATGCGCCCGAGGACGCCGAACTGTGCTTCCTCGGCCTCGATGACGGCAAGGCCTGTTTCGCCGCGGTGCCGCCCAAGGGCGATGCCAGTCCGCGAATGGCCAATCCGCAGCTCTGGTCGCTGATGGCGACGCTGCAGCCCGACGATCTGGCGATCTACGGCGGCGCGCGCAGCCTGACCGACTGGCACGCGCGGCACCGGTTCTGCGCTGCGTGCGGCGGCGATACCAAGCTCGCCAAGGGTGGCTGGCAGCGCGACTGCACAAATTGCGGGGCAAGCCATTTCCCGCGCACCGACCCGGTCACGATCATGCTGGTCGAATATGACGGCAGATTGATGCTCGGGCGCGGCCTCGGCTGGCCCGAAGGCGCTTTCTCGGCACTCGCCGGCTTCGTCGAACCGGGCGAAAGCATCGAGGAAGCGGTCAACCGCGAAGTGCTCGAAGAAGCGGGCATCACCGTGCGTGATGTGTCCTATATCGCCAGCCAACCATGGCCCTTTCCCAGCCAGCTGATGATCGGCTGCCACAGCCATGCCGACAGCGACGATCTGACGATCGACGAGACCGAGATGGCCGAGATCAATTTCTACACGCGCGAGGAGGTCGAGGCGGCGCTCGCCGGTAGCGGTCCTTTCCGCAGCCCGCCGCGCCATGCTATCGCGCATCACCTGATGCAGTGGTGGGTGAACCGATGAGCGAACCGAGAACCTTGCGGATCGATATCTGGTCCGACGTCATGTGCCCCTGGTGCCTGGTCGGCTGGGGGAGCCTGCAGAAGGGGCTCGAACAGCTCGAGGGCGAGATCGAGGCGGATGTCCGCTGGCACGCTTTCGAGCTCAATCCCGACATGCCGCCCGAGGGCGAGGAAAGCACCGCGCATATCGCGCGCAAATATGGCTCGACCCCCGACCAGGCGAAGGCGGTGCAGGGCCGCATGCGCGACGCAGCGCAGAATGCCGGCGTATCGCTCGACTACGAGGGCCCCGATCCCGAACCGCAGCGCTGGATGTGGAACACCTTCGATGCGCATAAACTGCTGACGTGGGCGGGCGAGGAACACGGCCCTGCCAAGCAGACCGAACTCAAGCTCGCGCTGTTCAGGGCGCATTTCAACGAGCGACGGGAGATCGCCGATCACTCGGTTCTGCTCGATGTGGCGCAAAGCGTCGGGCTGGACCGCGCGGCTTGCGAG
>JBFOLW010000290.1:0-8665 GCA_040830305.1 Erythrobacter sp. | reverse complement strand
TAAGGACATCGCTGCCATCGCGGGCGACATGGTCGATTGCGAGACGATGTTCGCGGCCAAGGCGCTGCTCAAGGCCTGCGGTTCGAAGCTGGTCGAAGGCCGCCAGACCGGCATGGATTACGACGTGTCGAACCTCGCCGCGGTCAACTTCAACTCGACCTTCGCGGGTATCGAGACCGCCGATGCGATCCTGATCGTCGGCAGCCACATCCGCTGGGAAGCCCCGCTGGTGAACGTGCGCATCCGCAAGGCGGTGAAGCGCGGTGCGAGGGTCTTCGTTATCGGTCCGCGTTGGGACACGACCTATCCGGCCGAATTCCTCCGTGAGGACCTCTCGGTGCTTTCCAAGCTGCCGCAGGACGCTGTCGACGCCTTCAAGGGCGCCGAGCGTCCCGCGATCATCATGGGCGGCGCGGCGCTCGCCAAGGGCGCGCTCGGCGCCGGCCTCGCCTTCGCCGACCAGTTCGGCCTGGTGAAGGATGGCTGGAACGGTTTCAACGTGATGCACTTCAGCGCTGCGCGCATGGGCGGGCTGATGCTCGGTTTCGCGCAGAAGCGCGGAATGAAGGATATCGTCGCCGCCAAGCCGAAGGTTGTGCTCAGCCTTGGCGCGGACGAGATGGATTTCGAACCCTTCGCCGATGCACTCAAGGTCTATATCGGCCACCATGGCGACAAGGGCGCACATGCTGCCGACATCATCCTGCCGGCCGCCAGCTTTGCCGAGAAGGACGGGACCTACGTCAACACCGAAGGTCGGGTGCAGTTCGCCGAGAAGGCCGTCTTCGCGCCGGGTGACGCGCGCGAGGACTGGACGATCCTGCGCGCGCTCGCCGATGCGCTGAAGGTCGAGGTCGGCTTCGACAGCTTTGCACAGCTGCAGGCGGCGATGATCGCCGAAGTGCCTGCTCTGGGCGAGGAAGGCCTTGCCAACTACGGCGCGCTGCCCAAGGCGGACGCAAAGGCCAAGGCGGAGGGCACGATTTCGGCCTATCCGATCAAGGACTTCTACCTTACCAACGCGATTGCCCGTGCCAGCGCGGTAATGCAGCAATGCTCGAGCGAACTGCTCGGCGGTGGTGAGCTTGCGGAGGCAGCGGAATGAGTTTTCTCGTCATGATCGGAGGAGCCATCGCTTTGCTCGCGGTTCTAATTGGGTTGGCGACATTCGCCCCGAAGGCTCTGCAAAAGGCGAAACCGGGCCCCGACGCGGGGGCCGACGCCGCTGCGGGCGAGAGCTACGGCTCTCTTGGTGTTGATATGGTAGCCGGTGATGGAGACGGGGACTGATGACCGAATTCTTCCAATCCCTCGGCATGAGCTACGAATTCGCGTGGTTCACCGCCACCATTGCGGGCATCCTGCTGATCGCGCTGCCGCTGATGCTGGCCGTCGCTATGATCATCTATGTCGACCGCAAGGTCTGGGCGGCGATCAACCTGCGCCGCGGCCCGAACGTGGTCGGCCCCTTCGGCCTGCTGCAGAGCTTTGCCGACGGCCTCAAAGTCTTCCTGCAGGAAACCATCATCCCGAGCGCGGCGAACAAGGGTATCTTCCTGCTCGCGCCGATCATCACCTTCACCGTGGCGCTGCTCGCCTGGGCGGTGATCCCGTTCGATGCGGGCGTGGTGCTCGCCGATATCAACGTCGGCCTTCTCTACGTCCTCGCGATCAGTTCGCTCGGCGTTTACGGCGTAGTCATGAGCGGGTGGGCGAGTAATTCGAAATACCCGTTCTTCTCGGCCATGCGTGCGGCCGCGCAGATGATCAGCTACGAAGTCTCGATCGGCTTCATCCTGGTCTGCGTCGTGCTGTTCGCGGGCACCTTCAACCTGACCGGGATCGTCGATGCGCAGCAGCAGTTCGGCCTGGGCATCATCAACGCCTATGTCGTCCATCCGCTGATCTTCCCGATTTGGGTGATGTTCTTCATCTCCTGCCTTGCGGAAACGCAGCGCGTGCCGTTCGACCTCACCGAGGCCGAGAGCGAGCTCGTCGCGGGCTACCAGACCGAATATTCCTCGATGAGCTTCGCGCTCTTCTGGCTGGGCGAATATGCCAACATCCTGCTGATGTGCTCGCTCAACACGATCCTGTTCTTCGGTGGCTGGCTGCCCCCGCTCGATATCGACCTGATCCCGTGGTTCGATGTCCCGGGCATCGTCTGGTTCCTGCTGAAGACCTTCTTCTTCTTCTTCATGTTCAGCTGGGTCATGGCGACCGTTCCGCGCTACCGCTACGACCAGCTGATGCGCCTGGGCTGGAAGGTCTTCCTGCCGCTCAGCCTGCTGTTCGTCCTTGTCATCTCCGGTTACCTGATGGCGACCGGTCACTACGGAGCCGCCGCATGAGCGTCGCGCATCTGATCAAGTCGTTCACCCTGTGGGAATTCGTGAAGGCGCATGCCCTCACGCTGAAATATTTCTTCAAGCCCAAGGTGACGATCAACTACCCGTTCGAAAAGAACCCGATCAGCCCGCGGTTCCGCGGCGAACACGCGCTGCGCCGCTATCCCAACGGGGAAGAGCGCTGCATCGCGTGCAAGCTGTGCGAGGCGGTGTGCCCCGCGCAGGCGATCACGATCGAGAGCGAACCGCGCGAGGACGGCAGCCGCCGCACCACGCGCTACGACATCGACATGACCAAGTGCATCTACTGCGGTTTCTGCCAAGAAGCCTGCCCTGTCGATGCCGTCGTGGAAGGGCCGAACTTCGAATACGCGACCGAAACGCGCGAGGAACTGCTCTACGACAAGGCGAAACTGCTGGCCAACGGGGACAAGTGGGAGCGTGCGATTGCCGCGAACCTTGAAGCCGATGCGCCCTATCGCTAACCGCCGCGCCAACGAGAAACGGGGCCAATGATTCAGATAATCGCCTTCTACCTGTTCGCTGCACTGGTCATCGCCAGCGCCGTCATGGTGATCATGGCGCGCAACCCGGTGCATTCGGTGCTGTGGCTGATCCTCGCCTTCTTCAACGCCAGCGGCCTGATGGTGCTGGTGGGTGCTGAATTCATCGCGATGCTGCTGTTGATCGTCTACGTCGGCGCGGTCGCGGTGCTGTTCCTGTTCGTCGTGATGATGCTCGACATCGACTTCGCCGAACTGCGCGCCGGGTTTATCAAGAACTTCCCTCTGGGAATCGCGATTGCGCTGGTGTTGCTGGCCGAGCTGGTGCTGGGCATCGGCGCCTACCAGGCGGGCAACATCGAGCTCGGCGTTCCCAGCGGTGCTGCGGCGCCCGTGCTAGGCGATACGAACACCGCCAGCATCGGCGTGCTGCTCTACCGCGACTACATTTTCCTATTCGAAGCGGCCGGCATCATCCTGCTCGTGGCGATGGTCGGCGCGATCGTCCTGACCCACCGCAAGCGTCCTGCCGGGTCGCGCAGCCAGCAGGATATCGGCAAGCAGAACCGCCGCAATCCGGATGAGGCCACGGTCATGAAGCAGCCCGAAGTGGGCAAGGGGGTCGAGCTGTGATCGGTATCGAACACTATATCGTCGTCAGCGCGATGCTGTTCGTGCTCGGCGTGCTCGGCATCTTCCTCAATCGGAAGAACATCATCGTCATCCTGATGGCGATCGAGCTGATCCTGCTGAGCGTGAACCTGCAGCTGGTGGCCTTCAGCGCCTTCCTCGGCGATCTCGTCGGGCAGGTCTTCGCGATGTTCGTGTTGACCGTCGCAGCGGGCGAGGCAGCCGTCGGGCTGGCTATTCTCATCATCTATTTCCGTGGCCGCGGCACGATCGCGGTCGACGATGTCGACCGGCTGAAGGGGTAAGCCACGGTGCATCCGATCCTTCTTATCGTCTTCCTGCCGCTGCTCGCGGCAGTCGTCGCGGGCCTGGTCAACAAGTCCGCCCCGTCGGTGTTCGCCAAGTCGATCACGACCGGCGCACTCTTCGTCAGCGCAGCGCTGAGCTGGCCGATTTTCCTCGGCTTCGTGGGCGGGACCTACGAGCCGACCGTGGTGCCGGTGCTCAAATGGGTGCAGTCGGGCACGCTGGCGTTCGACTGGGCGCTGCGCGTCGACACGCTGACCGCGGTCATGCTGGTGGTGATCAACACCGTCTCGGCGCTCGTCCACCTGTATAGCTGGGGCTACATGGAAGAGGACCCGGACCAGCCGCGGTTCTTTGCCTATCTCTCGCTGTTCACCTTCGCCATGCTGATGCTGGTGACCGCCGACAACCTCGTCCAGATGTTCTTCGGTTGGGAAGGCGTGGGCCTCGCCAGCTACCTGTTGATCGGTTTCTGGTTCAAGAAACCCAGCGCCAACGCCGCCGCGATCAAGGCCTTCGTGGTCAACCGCGTGGGCGACCTCGGCTTCATGCTCGGCATCTTCGGCACCTACCTCGTGTTCGACACGGTCTCGATCAGCGAGATCCTGGCCGCTGCGCCCGGAATGAGCGGTGCGACGATCGGCTTCCTCGGCTACAACGTCTACACGATGGACGTGTTGTGCATCCTCCTGTTCATCGGCGCGATGGGCAAGTCGGCGCAGCTCGGCCTGCACACCTGGCTGCCCGACGCAATGGAAGGCCCGACCCCGGTCTCGGCACTGATCCACGCCGCCACCATGGTGACCGCGGGCGTATTCATGGTCTGCCGCCTTTCGCCCATGTTCGAGACCGCACCGGTCGCGCTCGGCCTGGTGACATTCATCGGCGCCGCCACCTGCATCTTCGCCGCGACCGTCGGCACGACCCAGTGGGATATCAAGCGCGTCATCGCTTATTCCACCTGCTCGCAGCTCGGCTACATGTTCTTCGCGGCCGGCGTCGGCGCTTACGGCGTTGCCATGTTCCACCTGTTCACGCACGCCTTCTTCAAGGCCCTGCTGTTCCTTGGCGCGGGTTCGGTCATCCACGCGATGCACCACGAGCAGGACATGCGCTATTACGGCGAGCTGCGTAAGCACATCCCGCTGACCTTCTGGGCCATGATGGCGGGTACACTGGCGATCACCGGCGTGGGCGTTTACCACCTCGGCGCAGGCTTTGCCGGCTTCTGGTCGAAAGATGCGATTCTCGAGGTCGCCTATGGCCGCGGGACCGAACTTGGCAACTTCGCCTTCTGGATGGGTGTCTTCGCCGCGCTGCTGACCAGCTTCTACAGTTGGCGCCTGATGTTCCTGACCTTCTGGGGCAAGCCGCGCTGGGCCGACAGTGAGCACATCCAGCACGCGGTCCACGGCCATCACGAAACGCCCGACGAGGAGCACGGTGACGCCGCGCATGAGGAGGTGCATCCCCATGAGGGGACTGCCGGCTATCATCCGCATGAAAGCCCGCTGACGATGCTCATCCCGCTCGGCCTGCTGTCGATCGGTGCAGTGTTTGCCGGGCAGGCGTTCGCACCGACTTTCCTCGACGATGCGGCATTCTGGGGCAGCTCGATCTTCTACAACGCTCCGTTGATCGACGCGATGCACGCGGTGCCGTACTGGGTGAAGTACTCGGCGCTGGTCGTGATGCTGATCGGCCTGTTCGTAGCGTGGCTGGCGTATATCAAGGACACCAGCATTCCGGGCAAGACAGCCGAACAGCTCGGCCCGATCTACCGGTTCCTCTACAACAAGTGGTATTTCGACGAGCTTTACCACTACCTCTTCGTGGTGCCGGCCTTCTGGCTCGGCCGCCAGTTCTGGAAACTCGGCGATGTCGGCACGATCGACCGCTTCGGCCCCAATGGCATTGCCTGGGTGGTCGAGAAGGGTGCCGTCGGCGCCAGGAAGTTCCAGACCGGATATCTCTATAGCTATGCGTTGGTGATGCTCCTTGGGCTCGTCGCCGCGATCACCTGGGTGCTGTTCTGATGGATTTCCCCATCCTTTCCCTGATGCTCGCCGTCCCGATGGCCGGCGCTATCGCCTGCCTAATCCTCGGTGCACAGGCCGCGCGGATGACCGCGCTGCTGGCGACGCTGGTCAATCTTGCTCTCGGCGTCCTCCTCTGGATGAATTTCGAGATCGGCGGGCCGCAGTGGCAGTTCGTCGAGCGGGCCGAGATCTTCGCCGTCTTCAGTTATGCGCTGGGGATCGACGGGATCGCGCTGATGCTGATCATGCTCAGCGTCTTCCTCATGCCGATCTGCATACTCGCCAGCTGGGAGGCGATCAGCAAGCGCGTCGGCGAATACATGAGCGCCTTCCTGCTGATGGAAGTGCTGATGATCGGCGTGTTCGCCGCGCAGGACCTCTACCTGTTCTACATCTTCTTCGAGGCAGGCCTGATCCCGATGTATTTGATCATCGGCGTCTGGGGCGGCGATAACCGCATCTACGCCTCGTATAAGTTCTTCCTCTACACGCTGCTCGGCTCGGTGCTGATGCTGATCGCGATGATGTGGATGGTGAACGAAGCGGGCACCACCGACATCCCGACGCTGCTCAACTACGATTTCGCGCCCGCTGCCCAGACCTGGCTGTGGCTCGCCTTCTTCGCGAGCTTCGCGGTAAAGATGCCGATGTGGCCGGTGCACACCTGGCTGCCCGACGCCCACGTCCAGGCGCCGACAGCGGGTTCGGTGATCCTTGCCGGCGTGCTGTTGAAGCTGGGCGGGTACGGCTTCATCCGCTTCAGCCTGCCGATGTTCCCCGAGGCTTCCGAGCAGTTCGCGTGGCTGGTCTACATCCTCTCGATGGTCGCGGTGATCTATACCTCGCTGGTTGCGCTGGTGCAGAACGACATGAAGAAGCTGATCGCCTATTCCTCGGTCGCGCACATGGCGATCGTGACGGTCGGCCTGTTCGCCTTCAACGTGCAGGGGATCGAGGGCGCGATGATGGTCATGCTCGGCCACGGCCTTGTCTCGGGCGCGCTGTTCCTGTGCGTCGGCGTCATCTACGACCGGCTGCACACGCGCGAGATCGCGCGCTACGGCGGGTTGTCGATCAACATGCCGAAATATGCATTGTTCTTCCTGCTGTTCACCATGGCGAGCATCGGCCTGCCGGGGACCAGCAACTTCATTGGCGAATTTCTCGCGCTGGCCGGGATCTACAAGGTCTCCACGCTGGTCACGCTGGTCTGCACCACGGGCATCATTCTGGGCGCCGCCTACATGCTCTACCTCTATCGCCGCGTGGGATTCGGCGAACAGAAGAATGCCGATGCTGCGGCGATGCCCGACCTCAACGCCCGCGAATGGGCCATGCTTGCCCCGATCGCAGCCGCCGTGCTGTGGATGGGCGTCTATCCGGAAAGTTTCCTTGCTCCCATGCGTCAGGACATTGCCGCACTCGAGGCGCGTATCGCGCGCGCAGCACCCGATTTCGACGCCGATAACGTGATCGGCACTCCGCGCGAACGCAACGCCAACTACGTTGCCGCGACGGCCCACGGTGAAGAGGGAGCGCACTGATGTCCTATGCAAGCTCGCTCTATCTCACCGGCGCCGAAGTCGGCCTGTCTGTCGCCGGCCTGGTATTCCTGCTGGCTGCAGCATGGGGCGGAACCAAGGTAGCCCGCCCGCTGACTGCGCTGACGGTAGCCGCTCTCATCGGTGCGGCCCTGTTCAGCGTCCACCTGTTCGGCCAGGCCACCGGCGAAGTCGCCGGGCGTGCGTTTGGCGACCTCTATCGCGCCGACGCCTTCGGTAGCTTCGCCAAGGTCCTGATCTACCTTGCCAGTGCCGCCGTGCTGGTGGTCACCCCGCGCTTCTTCGACCAGCGCGGCGCGTACCGCGGCGAATACCCGGTGCTGATGCTGTTCAATGCGGTCGGCATGGGCATGATGGTCTCTGCCACCGACCTGATGACGCTCTACATCGGCCTGGAGATGTCGAGCCTTGCGAGCTACGTGCTCGCCAGTTTCCTGCGCAACGACGACCGTTCGGCCGAAGCAGGGCTCAAGTACTTCGTGCTCGGCGCGCTCGCCTCGGGCATCATTCTCTACGGTGTCAGCCTGGTCTACGGATTTACCGGCTCGACCAATTACGAGGGCATCCGCGCCGCTTTCGCCGCCGATTTCTCGATGGGCGCGCTGTTCGGTGTGGTGTTCGTGCTCGCGGGTCTGGCGTTCAAGGTCAGCGCGGTGCCGTTCCACATGTGGACGCCCGACGTCTACGAAGGCGCTCCGACGCCGGTGACCGCGTTTTTCGCCAGTGCTCCCAAGGTCGCGGCGATGGGCATGCTGGTCCGCATGGCGGTCGACCCCTTTGCGGGCGAAGTCGACAGCTGGCGGCAGATCGTGATTTTCGCTGCGCTCGCCTCGATCGTGGTCGGTGCGCTGGGCGCGATCGGACAGCAGAACCTCAAGCGGCTGCTTGCCTATTCGTCGATCAACAACGTCGGCTTCATCCTGATCGGCCTTGCCGCGGCGACCCCTGCGGGCATCGCCGGTGTGATGACCTATCTGACGATCTATGTCGCGATGGTCGTGGGCAGCTTCACCGCGCTGCTGATGCTGCGCGATCCGCAAGGCAACAATCTCGAGACCTTCAACGACATTTCGGGCCTGTCGACCAAGCGTCCGGCGCTGGCCTGGTCGTTGCTCGCGCTGATGTTCAGCCTCGCCGGGATTCCGCCGCTGTTCGGCTTCTGGGGCAAATTCGTCGTCTTCCAGGCCGCCGTGCAGGCCGACCTCGTCGCGCTGGCGGCGATCGGTATCGCAGCAAGCGTCATCGGCGCGTTCTACTACATCAAGTTCATCAAGGTG
>JBFOLW010000289.1:0-4445 GCA_040830305.1 Erythrobacter sp. | reverse complement strand
GATCCGGGCGAGGTCGCCGAGCGGGGTCGATGCGGTTATCACGCCTTCGGCCTGATCGTAGGTTCCGTAAGTCGCGCGTACCTTCACCGCCGTGTCCTGCGGCAAGCGGCGCGTCACGTATTTGACCGCGCCGCCGATCGTGTTGCGGCCATAAAGCGTGCCCTGCGGCCCGCGCAGGACCTCGATCCGCTCGACGTCGTAGATGTCAAGCACTGCTGCCTGCGGACGGTTGAGGTAGACATCGTCCAGGTAGATTCCCACGCCTTGCTCGAACCCGGAGACGGGATCCTGCTGGCCGATGCCGCGGATGAAGGCCGAGAGGGTTGAGTTGGTGGCGCGGCTGGCTTCCAGCGTCACATTGGGCACGACCTGGCCGACGTCGGTAATGTCGAGCGCGCCACGCTGCGACAGTTCTTCCCCGCTGATCGCGCTGACCGCCACGGGCACATCGACCAGTCGCTCTTCGCGCCGCCGGGCGGTGACGATGATGACATTGTCGTTATCGGCAGGCGCGGCCTGCGTGGTCGTGGCACCATCCGATTGGGCCTGCGCCGGCGCGGCGATCATGGCCATGGTGGCTGCACCGCACAGCAGGCCTGCGGCAAGAAATTTGGTCGGTCGCATTTCGGATTCTCCCTCCCGAAGTGTTCTGTCCCGTAACCGATACTGAAACCTGAACCACCTTTCAAGTTTGATGTTGCGCAGGTGTGCGGTTTTGGTAGTCTCGCGTGAAATCGGGGGACGACCTATGGCTGCGAGCGCAGGACCGAGCGACAAGACGCCGCGAACCGAGCGGGGGCGGCGGACGCTGCGCAAACTGCTGGATGCGGCGGCCACCGAATTCGCGGCAAAGGGGTTCCACGAAGCTTCGATCAGCGGGATCACGCGGACTGCCGGTGTCGCGTTGGGTACGTTCTACACCTATTTCGACAGCAAGGATGCGATCTTCCGAGCGCTGGTCTCGGACATGAGTGCGGGCGTCGGAAAGGCGGCGCGCGAGGCGCTCGATCCCGCGATGGATGCGCTCGAGGTCGAGCGTGTTGCGCTCCGGGCGTTTCTCGAGTTCGCTGCCGACCACAAGGAAATCTACCGGATCATCGACGAGGCCGAATTCGTCGATCCGGACAGCTACCGGGCGCATTACGAGACGATTGGCGCGCGGATCGAAGAGCGCTTGAGGTCGGCGGCCGAGCAAGACGAATTCAGGCTAGAGGTTGGCGAGCCAGAAGCCTGGGCGCTGATGGGCATGAATGTGTTTCTCGGGCTGCGCTATGTCATCTGGGCGCGCGAGGGCGATCCGGGCTTGGCCGAAATAGCCCGCCGCGCCAATGTATTGCTTGCCAGGGGGGTGGTCGGCCGGGGCTCCTGACATACGGAACCGCCTAGGCTCATCGTCGTTGATCCCGCAAAGGAGAAAACGACATGATCGGCAAGATTATCGGAGCATTCGTGGGCGACAAGCTCGCCAAGCAGACAGGTGCCATGGGCGGCGCAGGCGGTGCCGCACTTGGCGTGGTGGCTAGCACGGTGCTGCGCCGGATGAGCCTCCCGGCCATGATCGCGCTTGGCGTCGGCGGCTATGTCGCGAAGAAAGCGCTCGACGGAAAACAGGATGAGACTCCGAGCGGGCCGAAGTCGGAAAACCAGCGGGCCCCTCGCCGCAAGGCGAAGGCCGCCTGAGCAAGCGACCCACCTGATGAGCTAGCGGATGATCGCCCGTCACAAGCGGCCGTCCGCTAGTCGCCAGCGAAGCGTTTGCATCTTCCGGTCACCTCTTATGGTCCTCCGCACCCGAATGAACCGAAAAAGGAAGCCGCCGGGCGCGGGGAATGGCGCGCGGGGGCGAGGGGCGACATGACCGCAGAATCTGGCACGACAGCAGCGCCGGGGGCGCCGGTCGATCCTCCGCTTGTAGACCTCCCGATCAAGACCGCGTCGCGCGGATTCTATGACGGCTTCAGTCGCGAAGTAACGATACCTTCGAAAATCATCGTCTCGCTGATCATCATGTGGGCGATCTTCTTCCCGGTCAGCGCCAACGAGACGCTGAGCGCTGCGAACTCGACCATCATTGCGTCATTTTCGGGCTGGTATGTCTATCTGGTCGCTTTCCTGATGCTGACCTGCTTCGTGCTGGCAATCCTGCCCCAATCGGGCAGCTTGCGGATCGGCAATCCCGGCGAAAAACCCGAGTTCGGGCGGTTCTCCTGGTTTGCCATGCTGTTCGGCGCGGGGATCGGCATCGGCATGCTGACCTATTCCACCGGCGAGCCGCTCGCCCATTTCACCAACAATCCGGAGATTATCCGCGGGACGATCGAGCCGCAATCCGAGGACGCGGTCCGTCCGGCCTATGTCTATACGTTCCTGCACTGGGGTTTCGCCGCCTGGGGCACCTATGCGCTGGTCGGTTTGGCGATTGCCTACGTCGCCTACCGGCGTAGCCTTCCCCTGACGATCCGCTCCGCGCTTGCGCCGTTGTTCGGACTGAAGCTGTCCGGGAAATGGGGGCATCTTGTGGACATCGTCGCGGTAGTGGCGACCATCCTCGGGGTCGCCGTCACCATGGGCTTTGGCGTCGAGCAATTCGTGGCCGGCCTCGCCAGGCTCGGGCTCGGCGACTGGTTGCTCGATCCCGATGGTACTTCTTCGGCAATGGCGGTAATCGTGGCGCTGGTGGTGCTGGTTGGCGCGTCGACACTGAGCGCGCTCTCGGGTGTCGGGCGGGGCATCAAGTGGCTTTCGAACCTCAACATGGGCCTCTCGTTCGCGCTTCTCGCGCTGTTCGTGGTTGCCGGGTCGGGCCTGTTTGGGCTGCGCCTGCTGGGAACCGGTCTGTGGGACTACCTGCGCACCCTCGTGCCCAACTCGCTGACCCTGTTCGAAGGCGGCAGCCCGATCGGAGATGCGCTGGTCCAGTGGCAACTGGACTGGTCCGTGTTCTACTGGGCCTGGTGGATCGCCTTCGCCCCGTTCGTGGGCATGTTCATCGCCCGCATTTCGCGCGGACGCACGATCCGCGAATATGTCTTCGGTGTAATCCTCGTGCCCTCGCTGATGTGCTTCGTCTGGATGACCATCGTCGGCGGGACGGCGATCGACCTCGAACTGAGCGGGGCGGCACAGGGATCTATCGTCGAAACCGGAATTTCCGACCAGCTCTATGCCACGCTAGCTGTGCTGCTCGATCCGGCCGTGGCCATGCTCGTTTCGGGCCTCGTGGTGATACTCCTGATGACCTATCTCATCACTTCGGCTGATAGCGCCATCCTGATCGTCAACACGATCAACGGTGCTGGCGAAAGCGATGGCGAGCGGCGGCATCACATCCTGTTCTGGGGTTCGGCGCTGGCGTTCGTGGTCGGCAGCATGCTGATCCTTGGCGGAATTGACGCGATCCGGATCACCATGATCATCGGCGCGCTCCCGTTCAGCTTCGTGGTAGCCGTCATGGGCGTGTCGATCCTCAAGGCAGTGGCGTTCGATATCAGGCGCAAACGCCACGGTGTGCCGACGACAGCACGAGGCTGCATTCAAGTCTCGGAAGGAAGCTCAAAGGCGCACGCCCCTCGCAGCTAGAGCATGCGGATTGGAGGGCATGAAACTGCCTTGAGGAAATGGTGGGCGCGGCAAGGATTGAACTTGCGACCCCACCCGTGTGAAGGGTGTGCTCTACCACTGAGCTACGCGCCCGCCCGATGCCGCGGTGCTTGAAGCGGACCGCAGGGCAGGGGCGCGCCTTTACTGTGCGAATCGCGACGTGGCAAGCGCGCTAGCCGAAGAGCAGCGCAACAAGCCTCGCCAGCCAGCCATCGGGTGTGGATGCTTGCGACTGCGCGGTTCGGGGCGAGGGGCAGGCAAGGCAATAGGCCTGCGCGCCGCGGGCGCCGAGCAGGCGATCCGCGTCGGACCCGATCTGGGAAAGAACGGCGGTCTGGCTGCGCGCGATGCGTGCGATCACGTCTCCGCCCGAAGTCGCTTCCTCGCCGTCGCCCACCAGCCATTGGCGCAATAACGTGTCGTAGGTCGACGGGCGGGTGCCGAGATACCGGACATGCCAGTCGCTGCCCAGGTCCGCCTGTGCGGCGGTCCAGGCGAGCGCTTCTTCCATCCCGCCATACTCGTCGACCAGGCGCAGTTGACGGGCGGTCCCGCCATCCCAGACGCGCCCTTGTCCGACGGCATCGGCCTGCGCCCGGGTCATGCCCCTGGCCTCGCCGACACGGGCCAGGAAATCCTCGTAACCGTCCTCGATGAAGGCCTGTACCAGCGCGTCGGTTTCGGGAGTGAAACCGCCGACGAGATCGGGTTGCCCCGACAGCGGCGTGGTCCGCACGCCGTCGCTGTTGACCCCGGCCATGGCGGCGGTCTGCTCGAAGGTCGGAATAACCGCGAAGATGCCGATCGATCCGGTGATGGTTTCGGGTTCCGCGAAGATCCGATCG
>JBFOLW010000288.1:0-18198 GCA_040830305.1 Erythrobacter sp. | reverse complement strand
CTCAAGATCCACAAGACGCTTGGCCGGGTGCTGAAGGCCAAGGAAGACATGTTCACCAAGGGCGAAGGCTTCGACTGGGCCACCGCGGAGGCACTGGCCTTCGGAAGCCTCGTCACCGAAGGCTTTGGCGTGCGCTTGTCCGGCCAGGATTCCGGACGCGGCACCTTCAGCCAGCGCCATGCCGTCTGGGTCGACCAGAAGGACGAGCGCAAGTACATTCCGCTGACCACGCTGCCGCACGGCAAGTTCGAGGTCTACGACAGCCCGCTGTCCGAATACGGCGTGCTCGGCTTCGAATACGGTTTCGCCATGGCCGACCCGAAGAGCCTGGTGATGTGGGAAGCGCAGTTCGGCGATTTCGCCAACGGCGCACAGATCATGATCGACCAATTCATCGCCGCGGGCGAGGTCAAGTGGCTGCGCGCGAACGGCCTCGTGCTGCTGCTGCCGCATGGCTATGAAGGTCAGGGTCCCGAACACAGCTCCGCCCGCCTCGAGCGGTTCCTGCAGCTATGCGCGAACGACAATATTCAGGTCTGCAACATCACCACGCCGGCGAACTATTTCCACGTTCTTCGCCGCCAGATGCTGCGCAGCTTCCGCAAGCCGATGGTCATCATGACTCCCAAGTCGCTGCTGCGCCATCCGCTGGCCAAATCGAGCGCCGAAGAGTTCATGGGCGATCACCATTTCATGCGGATCAAATCGGACCTGACCGAGATCGATGACAAGAAGGTCAAGCGCCTCGTTCTGTGCAGCGGCAAGGTTGCCTACGACCTGATGCAGCGCCGCGACGAAGCCGGGCTGGAAGACGTCTCGATCGTGCGTATCGAACAGCTTTATCCCTTCCCCGGCGAGCCGCTGGCCGTGCGATTGAAGCGCATGACCAATCTGGAACAGATCGTCTGGTGCCAGGAAGAACCGAAGAACAACGGTGCGTGGTTCTTTGTCGATCGCCTGATCGAGGAAGCTGCCGAAGCTGCGGGCAAGACCGGCATGCGTCCCTGCTATGCCGGCCGCGAAGTCGCCGCCTCGCCCGCTACGGGTTACGCCAGCCGCCACCAAGTGCAGCAGGAAGCTCTCGTCAACATCGCATTGGGACTGAACGGCGAAGCGCCCAACGTCCGCAGTGACTGCAACTGATCCCAGAAGGCCGAAGGAACCACACAATATGGCCACCGAAGTCAAAGTCCCCACGCTGGGCGAATCGGTAACCGAAGCAAGCGTCGGTGAACTGCTCAAGAATGTCGGCGACGCGGTCGCGGCGGACGAGCCGATCATCAGCCTCGAGACCGACAAGGTCGCGGTGGAGGCCCCCTCCCCCGTCGCCGGAGTCATCAAGGAGTTCAAGGTCGCGGTCGGGGATACGGTCGAGGTCGACGCGGTCATCGCGGTGATCGAGGAAGGCGCCGCGCCCGCCGCCAAGGGCGAGGAAGCCGGGCGCGCGAGCGAACAGCGCGACGAGGGCAACGCAGAACGCGCAGAGGCGCCCGCCGCCGCGTCCGACGCGTCGCAGACACTGTCGCCCGCAGTGCGCCGCGCGGTGCTCGAACACGGGGTCGATCCCTCGACCATCAAGGGCACCGGCAAGGACGGCCGCCTGACCAAGGAAGACGTGATCGCTGCAGCCAAGAACAAGGGCGCTCCGGGCGGCGCTGCTCCGGCCCCCGCTGCTGCCCCTGCCTCCACCGGAGGCGAGCGCCGCGAGGAACGCGTCAAGATGACGCGTATGCGCCAGACGATCGCCAAGCGGCTCAAGGGTGCACAGGAAAACGCTGCGCTGCTCACCACCTTCAACGACGTCGACATGTCGGCGGTCATGGAAGCGCGCAACAAATACAAGGACCTGTTTGCCAAGAAGCATGACATCCGCCTCGGCTTCATGGGCTTCTTCGCCAAGGCCGCTTGCCTTGCGCTGAAGGACGTGCCCGCGGTCAACGCCTACATCGAGGGCGACGAGATCGTGTATCACGACTATGTCGACATCTCGGTAGCGGTCTCCGCGCCCAACGGGCTCGTCGTCCCGGTCATCCGCGACGCGCAGAACAAGGGCTTCGCCCGCATCGAAAAGGACATCGCCGACTTCGGCAAGCGCGCCAAGGACGGCACGCTGACGATGGAAGACATGAAGGGCGGGACCTTTACCATCTCCAATGGCGGTGTGTTCGGCTCGCTCATGTCGACCCCGATCATCAACCCGCCGCAGAGCGCCGTGCTCGGCCTGCATCGGATCGAGGACCGCCCGGTGGTGGTGAACGGCGAGATCGTCATCCGACCGATGATGTATATCGCGCTGTCCTACGACCACCGCCTGATCGACGGCCGCGAGGCGGTCACCGCATTGAAGATCATCAAGGAAGCGATCGAAGATCCGACCCGGATGCTGATCGACCTTTAGGAACCCGCAACGGAGCTTTCCCATGCCGTTTCGATCACGAATCCTCATCCTCCCGCTTGCCGCCGCCTTGCTTGGCGCTTGCGACGTCGCCACGGAGATGGCTGGCGACGCGATCAAGGGCGAAGTTCGCACGCAATTCGTCCAGCAGTGCGAACAGGTTGCCAGCGACAATGGGTTTGCAGGCGATCTCGCGACCACGGCCTGCGAATGCAGCGCCGACAAATTCTCCGCCGACGCGGCGGATGGCGAGCTCGACATCAGTCGGGAACGCATCGAGGAAATACTGAAAACATGTGTGCAGGCGCAGCCGGGTGAACCGGCAGGCGAACCTGCGGAGGCAATCAATGGCTGACCATTCCTACGACTACGACGTCCTTGTCATCGGCGCCGGCCCGGGTGGCTATGTTGCCGCAATCCGCGCAGCACAGCTGGGGCTCAAGACCGCCTGTGCCGAAAGCCGCGAGACGCTGGGCGGGACCTGCCTCAATGTCGGCTGCATCCCCTCCAAGGCGATGCTGCACGCGAGCGAATATTTCGACGCTGCCGCCAACGGCGCGATGGCCGACATGGGCATCGAGGTCGCGCCCAAGCTCAATCTCGAAAAAATGCATGCCCAGCGCCGCGATGCGGTCAAGGGCCTCACCGGCGGCATCGAGTTCCTGTTCAAGAAGAACAAGGTCGACTGGAAGAAGGGCCTCGCCACCTTCCAGGATGCGCACACGGTCAAGGTCGGCGACGAGACGGTTACCGCCAGGGACGTGATCATCGCCACCGGTTCCTCGGTCACGCCGCTCCCCGGTGTCGAGGTCGACAATGACAAGCATGTGGTGGTCGACTCCACCGGCGCGCTCGAACTGCCCAAGGTGCCCAAGAAAATGGTCGTCATCGGCGGCGGCGTGATCGGGCTGGAACTCGGCTCGGTCTGGAACCGCCTCGGCGCCGAAGTGATCGTGGTCGAATTCCTCGACAAGCTGCTGCCCGGCATGGATGACGATGTGCGTAAGGAAGCGGCCAAGATCTTCAAGAAGCAGGGCATGGAACTGCGCCTGTCAACCAAGGTCACCGGCTGCACCGTCAAGGGCAAGAAAGCCACGCTCACGCTCGAACCCAGCGCCGGGGGCGACGAGGAGACGCTCGAGGCCGATTGCGTGCTGGTCTCGATCGGCCGTCGTCCGAACACCGAAGGCCTCGGCCTTGAAAACATCGGGCTCGAGGTCAACAAGCGCGGCCAGATCGAAACCGACCATGATTTCCGCACTGCGGTCGACGGCGTCTGGGCCATCGGCGACGTGGTCCCCGGGCCGATGCTGGCGCACAAGGCCGAGGACGAAGGGATTGCTTGCGCGGAAAACGTCGCGGGCCAGACCGGCATCGTCAATCACGACATCATCCCGGGTGTGGTCTACACTTGGCCCGAGTTCGCCGGTGTCGGCCTGACCACTGAGGAAGCCATCGAGAAGATGGGCGGCGACAAGGCCAAGGTGAAGGTCGGCAAGTTCCCGATGATGGCCAACAGCCGCGCCAAGACCAATCACGAACCCGATGGCTTCGTGAAAGTCATCGCCGAGGCCGAAAGTGACCGCGTGCTCGGCGTCTGGGCGATCGCCAGCGTTGCCGGCACGATGATCGCGCAGGCCGCGCAGGCGATGGAATTTGGCGCCACCAGCGAAGATATCGCCTACACCTGCCACGCCCACCCGACGCATTCCGAGGCGATCAAGGAAGCGGCAATGGCGGTCCAGGGCAAGCCGATCCACATCTGACGTGAGGAAAACGGCGGGCCTCTGCGAAACCGACGGGGCCCGCTGAATGCGTGAGCGCAGCGTTGCCCTCATTGCCATTGCGCTTCCCGTCCTCTCGGGACTTGCCTATCTCTGGCAGACGGGCGCACCACAGGCCTATCCGGCGACCAATGCGGCAGCGCTGGGCTTGGCGGCGGTGCTTGTCTACTCGGCGCCCGCCATCGAGACTCCCAAGGCGCGTCGCATTCTGGCTGCTGCGCTCATCGCCCTGTTGTTCCTGCCGCTGCTGACCGGACCGCAGGTCAACGGCATCGCGCGCTGGCTTCCGCTCGGGCCGGTCGCCCTCCATGCAGGCGCGTTGGCCCTGCCTCCCCTCCTCGTGCTTGCCGCACGCGACGAGGATTTTGCGCCGCCGATCCTGCTCGCGGCATTGCTGGCGGCCACGCTGCAGCCCGATGCCGCGACCGGGCTCGCTGTCGTGATGGCAGCGGTGGGACTGTATAATGCCAAAGGCGATTGGCGCCTCGTCCCGGTTGTGGCGATTGCCTTCTTCGCCAGCCTGCTTGCGGGGTTGCGCGGCGAACTGCCCGCCCAGCCGTACGTCGAGCGCGTGCTAATCCAGCAGGCGATGGAGCACCCGCTCGGGGCGCTGGGGCTTGCCGGGGCATTGCTCGCGTGCTTCCTGTTGATAGCCCACGCCCTTCCCGCCGAGAAACCCGTCCGGCACGCGCTGGCAGGCGGGCATTTCGGCTTCTCCCTCGCCGCGGTGGTGTCCAACTACCCGAGCATCCTGGTCGGTTACGGCGCGGCGCCGATCCTCGGATTCGGCCTTGCCGTCGGACTGGCGGTTGCCATGGCTCGACGAACGACGGGCGCCCCCGGCACCTGACGATTGATAGATGTCATCTCTAGTGTATTATAGCAGCAAGTCACACGGGAGGAATCGTATGCTTTCTACGCGCAGGGTCGTGCTGGCCCTTTCGCCGCTGGCAGTGTTGCTGGCAGGATCATCTGCCCTTGCCCAGGACGCCAGCCGGATGGATCAGGTCGTTTCCGCGTCGGAGAACGAGCGGCAGTTCATGGGCGCGGCTCTTGTAGCCGTCGGTGACGACATCCTCCTCGACAAGGGATTCGGTTCGGCCGACCTCGAATGGCAGATCGCCAACACACCCGACACCAAGTTCCGCATCGGCTCGGTGACGAAGCAGTTCACCGCAGCCGCGATCCTGTTGCTGCAGGAACGTGGCCAGCTCGACATCGACCAACCGGTCGGCACCTATCTGTCGGAAACGCCTGCAAGCTGGGACGGCGTCACCCTGCGACACCTGCTGCACCATACCTCGGGCATCCCCAACCTCACCAGCTTCGACGAATTCGGGACATGGAAATACCTGCCGACCACGCGTGATGAGATAATCGGACGGTTTGCCGACAAACCGCTCGAGTTCGAACCGGGCGAGAAGTGGAGCTACTCGAACTCGGGATACCTCCTGCTTTCGGCGGTGGTCGAGGAAGTCGGCGGCAAGCCCTACGGCGAATTCGTCGCGGAGAACATCTTCGCCCCGCTCGGCATGGAAGACACCGCGATCGATTCGACCGAGGCGATCGTGCCGCGCCGCGCGGAAGGCTATTCGCCGTCCGAGAGCGGTATCGTCAATGCCGACTATGTGAACATGCGAATCCCGCAGGGCGCAGGCGCGCTCTATTCGACCACGCACGACTTGCTCAAATGGCAGCGTGGCCTGTTCGGCGGGAAGGTCCTTTCAAAAGCAAGCATGGAAGAATACCTTACTGCCGCACCGCTCGAAACGGGGCGCAATGGCCGCTACGCGCTAGGCGTGATCGAGACGATCGACGAGGACGGAAAATTGTACTGGCACGGCGGTGGAATCGAGGGCTTCAACGCCTGGCTCGGCCACGATCCGGATCGCGAG
The DNA here is from genome assembly GCA_040830305.1 of Erythrobacter sp. Lineage (GTDB taxonomy): Bacteria > Pseudomonadota > Alphaproteobacteria > Sphingomonadales > Sphingomonadaceae > Qipengyuania. Next base: position 12,124 of record JBFOLW010000288.1, on the reverse strand, counting down.
ATTACCGTGGTCGTACTCGCCAATCTCAACGGTCGCGCCCCGAACGACCTGGGTCTCTCGCTGGTCGATCTTGCACGCGGCGGTGAAGTAACACTGGCCGACGAGCGCGCTACGGTAGACCTCACTCCCGAGCAGCTTGCGGAATATGCCGGGTCATACGCGATTTCGGATACGTTCAAGCTCTCCTTCCGCGTCGAGGATGGCGCGCTAGTAACGCAAGCGACCGGACAGGATCCCTTCCCTGTCTTTGCCGAGGGCCCCGATCGCTTCTTCCTAAAGGTCGTCGACGCGCAACTCGTCTTCAACCGCGACGACGCCGGCGACATTGACTCGGTCACGCTGACCCAGGGCGGCAACCAAACCCGCGCCATGCGGGAGTGAACGTCGTCTGGGCAGGCCCGTCCAGCGCCTCGTCCCCGATCGAAGAGTACAATTGACCGCGCGCAGCTAGTTCGACATTCCTGCCGTCATGGGGGGAACCGGATGAGCTATCCTGAACTGACCGAGAAACCGGGAGCGATCGAGACCGCTGCGGCAATCCGCAAGGGCGAAATGTCGCCGCTCGAGGCGGTGGAAGCGGCGATTGCCCGGATCGAGCGTCTCGACGCGCATATCAATGCCGTGGTGGTCACCGATTTCGAGCGCGCGCGAGACTGCGCGAGGCAAATGACGAACCGACAGGCGACCGACGACCAGCCGCTGTTCGGCGTGCCGATGACGATCAAGGAAAGTTTCGACATCGAAGGCCTGCCGACCTGCTGGGGACACGAGGCGCATGCCGACAATATCGCCAAGCGCGATGCGAAGGTCGTGCGGCAGCTGAAGGCAGCAGGCGCGATCTTCCTCGGCAAGACCAATGTCCCGCCCGATCTTGCCGACTGGCAATCGAACAATCCGGTCTATGGCCGCACCAACAATCCGCACGATCATGGCCGCTCGCCCGGCGGTTCGTCGGGCGGATCGGCGGCGGCGGTCGCAAGCGGCATGGTCCCTTGCGAATTCGGAACCGATATCGGCGGATCGGTGCGCGTTCCCGCCCATTTCTGCGGGGTTTGGGGACACAAGACCAGCTGGGGCCTGATTTCGAAACAGGGGCACGATCATCCGCTGATGGCAGGCCGCGACGGGCATGACGGCGCGCTGTCGATTGCCGGTCCGCTGGCACGCAACGCTGCCGACCTGCGCCTGCTGCTAGAACTGACGCAGACAATCCCGCTGGCCAAAACCGCAAAACCGCTGAGGGACTGCCGACTGCTCGCGCTGGTCGACCACCCGTCCTGCCCCACCGATGAAGCCGTGCGGGCGCCCATCGAGGCTGCCCTCGCCGAAATCGACAAGGCTCGGATACGCGTCGACCGCACGAGCGATCTTGTTCCCGACCTCGCCAACCAACAGGCCGACTACATGCGCATGCTCAACGTCGCCATGGCGCGCGGTATGCCGGGGCCCAACGGCAAGCGGGCGAGCGCGACCGACTGGTTCGACATGCTCGATATCCAGGCACGCAACGAGAACGCCTGGGAAGTGCTTTTCGGGACCTATGACTACGTACTCGCCCCGCCTGCCCCCGTGCTGGCCGTGCCGCACCGCGAGGGCCGCGTATTCGACGGGACGGTGACCATCAACGGCAGCGAACAGCCCGGTGGCAGCACGCTGTGCTGGGCCGGCCTCGCGACCTATCCCAACCTCCCGGCGACGGTCTTGCCTGTGGGTGAAACCGACGGACTGCCTTGCGGCATGCAGGTCATATCGCGCAGGTGGGCGGATCTCGATTGCATTGCTACAGCGGAGGCGATCGGCCAGATCCTCCACGGCTAGGGAGCCAAGAAGCATGGGAAACCGGCGCATGATGCAGCGCTTCGCCAAATGGCATATCTGGCTGGGCTGGCTGGTCGGTTTCCCGATCCTGATGTGGACGGTGACCGGCCTGGTCATGGTCGCAAAGCCGATCGAGGAAGTGCGCGGCAACCATTTGCGCAAGGACTTGCCCGAACGCCCGCTGCCCGCCGACACGCGGATTGCGGTTTCGCTGCCAGCCGAAAGCACCAAGCCGGTGCGCTCGGTCACCACGCAAGTCGAGCGCAGCGAGACGATCACGCGGATTGCCTACATGGACGGAACGACCGAGCGCTTCCGCCCTGATGGAAGCCCCATGGGGCCACTGTCGGAGATCGAGGCCCGGCTGATCGTTGCCGAGGCAATCGTCGGCGGGAACAAGGTCGCTGCGACCACGCGCTTCGATGCCGATAACGTGCCTTTCGATTTCCGCCGCCCCGTGCCCGTGTGGCAGGTCGCGCTCGAGGACGGCACCCACGTCTACGTCGGCACCGAAACCGGAGCCATCGAGGCCGTGCGCACCCGGTGGTGGCGCACCTTTGATTTCGTCTGGGGTCTGCACATCATGGACCTCCAGACGCGCGAGGATACGAGCCATCCGGTGCTGATCCTGTTCGCCATCCTATCGGTGATCGGCGCCTTGTTCGGTTGCATCCTGATGTTCCGCCGCCGCAAATCGCGCGGCGTGCCCAAGTGAACTCCGCGGTCCTCACTCCCGTCCTTGACTGGCTGGACCTCGCCGGCGTGGCGATCTTCGCGCTGACCGGCGCGCTGGTGGCGGCGAAGGAAAAGCAGACCTTCGTCACGCTGGCCTTTTTCGCACTGGTGACCGGTGTCGGGGGCGGCACGGTCCGCGACCTGCTGATCGGCGCGCCGGTGTTCTGGATCCACGATGCCTGGGTCGCGGGCGTGTGCCTCGCGGTCGCGCTGTTCGCCTGGTTCACGCCGACGCGCTGGTGGGGAGGCCGCTTCCTGTCGATCGCCGACGGGCTGGGACTCGCCGCCTATGCCGTGCTCGGCGCGGCCAAGGCGCTCGAATACGGACTGCCGCCCGTGCCAGCCGCGCTGATGGGCGTAATCACGGGATGCGTCGGCGGAATCATCCGGGACGTCGTCGCCGGACGTCCGTCGATCCTGATGCGCCCCGAGCTCTACGTCACGGCAGCGGCACTCTCGGCCACGCTAACGGTGCTGGGTGAATTCGTCGGGATCATGCGCGAGTGGGTCTGGTTCGGCGCGACGGCAGCCGGATACGGCCTGCGACTTGCGGCGATCAGGTGGAACCTCGCGCTACCCTCATACGGGCGCGACTAGCGCCGGGCGCCCTGATAGTCGGTACCGAATTCGATATCGGCATCGATTTCTCCGTCGTCTTCACCGGGCAGCGGCCCACCGGGATAGGCGGGCTGGACAGTCACGTTGCGCGCGCGGGCAGCGCGATAGATATCATCGCTGTGTTGGCGATCGGCTTCCGCCGCAGCGGTTCCGTAGGCGTTGGTAGCGGCGCCTTCCACGCCGTAGCGCGCATTGCCCTGCCCGTAGTCGAGCGCCTCGATCCGCCCGGTTTCTCCGATCGAGCAGGTGAAGCCCTCGCCATCGAACAGCGTCCCGGTCACGCTCCACCCGCGTGCATCGCGATTGACCGCATCGACTGTCTCGACCCGCGCATCGCGCTCGATCTCGGCAACGCACATGGCAACCGCGCGGTCGATTCCGCGCCCGTCGTCATAGCGGTAATCGCCCCCTCGCGGCTGCGGGTAGCGGGTCTCGCGGCGCGGGTAGCGTTGCTGCGAATTCTCGACCGCGCTGGCTACGGCAGCAATGCCGCCGATGATCAGGATGCCGGCCAATATATCGCCGGCATCCACCCCCCGATGGCGGTGAGGTCGATGGTGGCGGTAACGACGGTGGTGGAAAGCGGTACCCTGCCCCGGCGTCCACGCGGGAGCGACTTGGACAGCCGACGCCACTCTTGAAACGGGCAATTCGGCGGCCTGGACGGGCGTGGTGACGAGCGACAGCGCTGCAAGAATGGCCGGCGCGGCTAAGAGCGATTGCTTGGACGGCATGGTCCGTTACCCCGTTTGACGCACCCCCACCAAGGCGCAATATTGGCAATCGAAATAGCGTAGGCGGTCCAGGCTGCATGTCGCCTGAACCGCCTGTGGTGCGCGGGTAATGTGGTGTTTAGAGCCCGCGGATACCGCGGAAATCGACTCCGGCAACGCGCCCCCGCTCGATGTAGCAGGTGAATTTGCCGCGATCACGGTTTCGATAGCCGCGGTCATACCGGTCACGCCGGTCGTAGCGACTGTTGTAATAGCCGCGCTGGCCGTCGACCACGATCCGGCCCTTGACCCGCCAGCCATAACGCGTGTCGTCGACATCACGGATATCGGTCACCCTGGCGTGGCGATAACCGTAGCGGCGGGCGTCGCGTTGGGCGGCGCGGATACAGCGGTTGACGGCCTTGCGCGGATTGCCGCGGCGGGCATAGTGGTGACGGCGATAATCGCGTCCGTCGCGGTAATAGCGACCATCGCGGTAGTAGCGTCCGCCTCGGTAGTAATCGCGATCCTTGCTGGCCGCGCTGGCGATGGCGGCAATGCCGCCGACGATCACCGCACCGGCGATAACGTCGCCGACGGAGATTCCATCGCCGTCGCGGTCGCCGGCCTGTGCCGGGGTGGCTCCGGCCAGCGCCATCGCGCCGACTGCAGCCGTCGCGATCCCACCTTTCGCGAACGCCTTGGGAAATAGTTTCATCTCGAGGTCCTCCTCATCGAGGCCGCGGCGGGACTGCCCCGGCTATGAGAAGCGTTCTAGAGAAGCCGCGCTGAGGTCTCGCTGAACTTGGATTACAGGCGTCGTTCAGCTTTAAGCTAATTTTCCTGAATATCTATTCTTCAAGGCTTTCAAGCACATCGCGCGTAAAACCGGCGATATCGAAGCGTTGCCCTGCGGGATCCTCGCCCCTGCGGACGATGACCATTTTCAGGCTCGGTACGATCACGACGAATTGTCCGCGATTGCCCATGGCGGCGAATGTGTCGGGGGGAATGCCATCGGACTTGTCGAGCAGCCAGAAGCCCGCACCATAGCCGAAGGGGCCATCGGGCTGCGGGCCCGAGGGCGAAGATACGTAATCCACCCAGCCCTCCGGCAGGATGCGCGTACCATCGGGCAGGACGCCGCGGTAGAGGTAGAGCCGGCCGAGCTTCGCCAGGTCTCGCGCGGTCGACCAGACCTGGCTCGAGAGGATGTAATTTCCCTTCCAGTCGGTCTCGGCGACCGTGTGGTGCATTCCCAGCTTAGCAAAAAAGTCCGAAGGCGGGGTCTCCTCGAAGCCCTCGGAGATTGCCTGGACCGCGGCAAGCGTATCGTTGTTCGCATAGCGGTAGACAGAGCCCGGCTCGTTGACCAGCGGCCAGTCGAGCGCGACCTCGGTCACGGTAGCGCCGCCGAAGTAAAGCGCGTCGGTCCGGTTGCCCGGCGTATCCGAATAGCGGCCGCTCGCCATCCGTATGGCATCGTCGATCGAGATCGTGTGACGCGGTTCGCCCAGCTCGCCGAAGCCCAGGCCGGCGCTGTCACTCACGTCGACTTCGCCACGAAGTACGGCCGCGCCAAGAAGTGTGGCGGCGATACTCTTGGCGACCGACCACGTTCGCTGCGGGACATTCCATCCAAAGTCCGGATGGTACATCTCGACGAGGCCCGCTCCATTTCGCTGTACGATTACTGCCGTCGTCCGGGTACCTTCACCATAGGGGGAATCAGGTTCGAATGCCGAAGCGGCGATATCGCACAGTCGGTGGCATGTCCTTACCTCTAAGAGATATTGGTCTCGGTCATCATTCAATGCCGCTTTCGAGACCTGCTGCGGTGAGATAATAGGCACCTGCGGGCCGCCCGTTGCGGTGAGGAAGCAACCCTTCTCATTATTATGGATGGCTATGCGTGGAGCCATCTCCTCGTCCCACCAGACGCGAACCGAGTGCGTCAATTCCTGCCCGTCGAAATTGGGCTTGCGGTCGATCGAATAGCGCAGCTCTCCCACGATCTCGTCGAGCGGCGCCTGGATACCGGTCAGCTCCCATGCCTCGACACTCTCGGGCGTCCGCGTTGCGCCGTTGCGTTCGGCATTGGCGATCGCGCTGCACAGGAACAGCGCCTTGTACCCGGCGGCGAGCGCGCGGTCGTAGCGGGCGTCGATCTCCTCTTGCGTGGTCGATTGGGCGGCAACCGGTGTCGCGGCGAGCAGCGCAGTGGCTGCTAGGGCATGTCTGATCATTCGCGCCTTGTGGCACGGCTTCTCCGCCGCGCAAAACAAAAGGGCCGGAAGGTCTCCCTCCCGGCCCCGCTTGTCTGGTAGGTTGGAGCAAAGCTTACGCTTCTTCCATTTCCTCGTCGTTCATGACGGGGCCCGAATCCTGGCCCTTGGCATCGACGTCGCGGTCGACCAGTTCGATGACGGCCATCTGGGCGGCGTCGCTGCCGCGATAGCCGGCCTTGATCACGCGGGTATAGCCGCCGTCACGGTCGGCGTAACGCTCGGCGAGGACTTCGAACAGCTTCTTGAGCTGCGTTTCGTCCTGCAGGCGGCTCATGGCGAGGCGACGGTTCGACAGGCCGCCACGCTTTGCCAGCGTGATCAGCTTCTCGATGTAAGGACGCATTTCCTTCGCCTTGGGCAGCGTGGTCATGATTTGCTCGTGCTTGATCAGCGCGGCAGCCATGTTGCGGAACATCGCGTTGCGGTGGCCGGTCTTGCGCTGCAGCTTACGGCCGGAAATCTTGTGACGCATTGTATCTCTTCCTTCGTTCGTAAGGGGCCCGTTCTAGGTAGCCCGGTACGGGCCGGAATTGCGGGTCCGGCCCATTCCCGTATGCGAGGTCCTAGCCCAGCAGCTCCTGTTCGAGCTTCTTGGCCATTTCCTCGATGTTCTCGGGCGGCCAGCCGGGGATGTCCATGCCGAGGCGCAGACCCATCGACGAGAGCACTTCCTTGATCTCGTTGAGCGACTTGCGGCCGAAGTTCGGCGTGCGGAGCATCTCGGCCTCGGTCTTCTGGACCAGGTCGCCGATGTAGATGATGTTGTCGTTCTTGAGGCAGTTCGCCGAACGGACCGACAGCTCGAGCTCGTCGACCTTCTTGAGCAGGTAGCGGTTGAGCTGGTTGGTGTCGCTTTCCTGCGGCTCGGCGGCCTGGCCGATCATGGCCGAGGTCGGCTGCGGGATGCCGTCTTCGAAGTGGACGAACAGCGTCAGCTGGTCCTGGAGGATGCGCGCAGCATAGGCCACGGCGTCTTCCGGAGTGACGGTGCCGTCGGTTTCGATCGTCAGCGACAGCTTGTCGTAGTCGAGTTCCTGGCCAACGCGGGCGTTCTCGACCTTGTAGCTCACCTGGCGAACCGGCGAGTACAGGCTGTCGACCGGGATGAGACCGATCGGCGCGTCGGCCGGACGGTTCATGACGGCCGGGCGGTAGCCCTTGCCGGTGTCGGCGGTCAGCTCCATGTTGAGCGTGGCGCCTTCGTCGAGGTGGCAGATCACGAGATCCTTGTTCATCACCTCGATGTCGCCCGACACGGCGATGTCACCAGCCTTCACTTCGCCCGGACCGGTGGCCGAGAGCTGGAGGCGCTTCATGCCTTCGCCTTCCATCTTCAGCGCGATCTGTTTCACGTTGAGGACGATGTCGGTGACGTCTTCGCGCACGCCGGCGAGACTGCTGAATTCGTGCAGCACGTTCTCGATCTTGATCGAGGTGATCGCGGCGCCCTGGAGCGAGCTCAGGAGCACGCGGCGCAGCGCATTGCCGAGCGTGAGGCCGAAGCCACGCTCGAGCGGTTCGGCCACGAAGGTCGCCTTGCGGGCCTTGTCGCCGGATTCCTTGATATCAAGGACATTGGGTTTCTTGAGTTCCTGCCAGTTCTTGATGTTGACGGACATGAAAATCCCCTGGTTCGGATGCGGGCAGGACCGGCGCTCTTCGACAGAGCGTCCGGTCCGTGAGAGGGTGTCGGCGGCCCGCTAGCGAGCCGCCAGGCAGGTACGGATCAGACGCGACGACGCTTGGAAGGACGGACCCCGTTGTGCGGGATCGGCGTCACGTCGCGGATCGAGGTGATCGTGAAACCGACTGCGGCGAGACCGCGCAGCGCGCTTTCACGGCCCGAGCCCGGGCCCTTCACTTCGACTTCGAGGGTGCGCACGCCGTGTTCTGCAGCCTTGCGGCCTGCATCGTCGGCGGCGACCTGCGCGGCATAGGGAGTCGACTTGCGGCTGCCCTTGAAGCCCATCATGCCGGCGCTGGACCAGCTGATCGCATTGCCCTGCGCGTCGGTGATGGTGATCATCGTGTTGTTGAAGCTGGCATTGATGTGCGCAACGCCGCTCGAAATGTTCTTTTTGTCGCGGCGCCTTACGCGGCCGGGTTCGCGTGCCATGGTGTTTCTTCCTTACAGTCTATCAAGAAGGGAAAAGCTGTCGGACGAGCCGAAGCTTACTTCTTCTTGCCGGCGATCGGCTTGGCCTTGCCCTTGCGGGTGCGGGCGTTGGTGTGAGTGCGCTGGCCGCGAACGGGCAGACCGGCACGGTGACGCAGGCCGCGGTAGGACTTGAGGTCCATCAGCCGCTTGATGTTCATCGCGGTTTCGCGACGAAGGTCGCCTTCCACGGTGAAATCCGCATCGATCGTTTCGCGGATGCGCAGGACTTCCTCGTCAGACAGGTCCTGAACGCGACGCGCGTGGTCGATGCCGAGCTTGTCGGCGATTTCAACGGCCTTGGTGCGGCCGATTCCGTGAATGTAGGTGAGCGCGATGATCACGCGCTTGTTGGTGGGGATGTTTACCCCGGCAATACGAGCCACTTACTTCTCCATGCTCCACAGGGGCCGGTTGGTCCGGTTATCCCTATCTCATCGCTCCAATCATCCGTTCGCTGCGGTGCCTTGCGAAACGCAAAAAATCCGGATGGCGCACAAAGGCTGCCGCCTGCCGGACCTGCCGCAATGTCGAATGAAACGCGCGCTTAGGAGGATTCGCCCGTGGCGTCAACCGTCCAGCGCACGCAAACCTGCGAGACCGCCCATATGGGTGGCTCGCCAGATGACGCAACCCTTGTAGCGATTGCCGCGCGCGAGGTCAAAACCCTTACATCACCCCGAACGCAAGCATGGCGTCGGCGACCTTCTTGAACCCGGCGATATTCGCTCCGCGGACATAGTCGACATACTCGCCGTTCTCGCCATACTCGACGCACTTTTCGTGGATGCCTTCCATGAGTTCGGTGAGCATTTCGCCCAGGCGATCATGGTTCCAGCTGATCCGTTCGGCGTTCTGGCTCATCTCGAGGCCCGAAACCGCCACCCCGCCCGCATTGGCCGCCTTGCCCGGCCCGTACATGATCTTGGCGTCGTGGAAGACTTTCACACCATCAAGCGTGGTCGGCATGTTCGCCCCTTCCGATACGGCGATGCAGCCATTGTCGACCAGCGCCTTGGCCTCGTCCTTGTTCAGCTCGTTCTGCGTCGCACAGGGCAGCGCCAGATCGGTCTCGACATTCCACGGGCGCTTGCCCTCGTGGAAGGTGGCGTTGGTGAAGTGATCGGCATACTCGCTGATCCGCCCGCGCTGCTCGTTCTTGAGGCGCTTGATCCAATCGATCTTTTCGTGGTCGATCCCGTCGGGATCGTGGACGAACCCATCGCTGTCGGACAGGGTGACGACCTTGGCTCCGAGGCTCACCAGCTTTTCAGCCGCATGCGTCGCGACATTGCCCGAGCCCGAGATGACCGCGGTCCTGCCTTCAACGTCCTGTCCCGCATGCCGGAGCATGTTCTGGAGGAAATAGACCGCGCCGTAGCCGGTTGCCTCGGGCCGCATCTTCGAGCCGCCATATTCGGTGCCCTTGCCGGTGAGCACGCCCTCCCAGCGGTTGGTGATCCGCTTGTACTGGCCGAACATGTAACCGATCTCGCGGGCACCCACACCGATATCGCCCGCAGGTACGTCGGTATCGGGACCGATATGGCGCTGCAGCTCGGTCATGAAGCTCTGGCAGAAGCGCATGACCTCACTGTCGCTCTTGCCCTTGGGATTGAAATTCGCCCCGCCCTTGCCGCCACCCATCGGCAGCCCGGTGAGCGAGTTCTTGAAGGTCTGCTCGAAGGCGAGGAACTTGAGCACGCTTTCGTTGACGGTCGGATGGAACCGGATACCGCCCTTGTAGGGACCGATCGCATTGTTGTTCTGCACGCGCCACCCGCGCTGCACGCGGATGTTGTGATTGTCGTCTTCCCAACAAACGCGAAAGCTGACGATCCGGTCGGGTTCGGCGATCCGGCGCAGGATCTGTGCCTCGTGATATTCTTCCTTGTCCTCGATGAAATCGAAGACGTCCTGCGCCACTTCCTGCACTGCCTGAACGAATTCGTCCTGCCCCGGATTGCGCTTCCTGACACCCTCCATGAAGGTCGAAAGATCCACATGTCGGTCGTAGACGGATGCCATCTTGTACCTCCCCCTGCTGCCCTCGCGGGCGATTGATCCGGGCGACCGCGGCACCCTTTCGGCGGGTGCTCTTCAGCTGATCCTACTCGGCATCCTGCAAGGCGTCGATCTGCGCCTCGATACTCGGCTCCGCATCAGTCGGACTGTCAGTGTCGGGTTCGCGCACCGATCCACCTTCCAGCGCTCCGAGATGGTCGCGAAGGCCCGCGAGTTGCTGGCTCATAACGCCATCGACCGCCTTCGAGATGGTGTCGATTTCGTACCGCATGTGACCGCCAACGACATACTCCCACCGTATCCGGGTGCCGCCCTCGATTTCCTCGAGCGTGACGGTGAGGACCCCGGTGGCAGGTTCGCCCTGCAAGGGCCCCAGCCCACCGCGCATCCGCAGGTTCCTGAGCGGATAGGCCTGGATGACGCTCATGTGCTGCACGCTGCCGTCGAGCGAGAAGCCGTCCGCCCGGTCCTCGCCGGGTACGCGCTCGCAGAAACAGCCACCCGCCTGAGGGGTCAGCGTCATATTGGCAGCATCGCCCGACCAGGTGTGCGCGTCGTTCCACCAAGCGCCCGGCCGGGTCAGCGCCAGCCAGCTCTCCATCGGGCTCGCTGCCACTTCGGCCACGTCCTGCGTGACGAATCCGTTCTCGCTCGTCTCGGCAACCTTGGCCGAAAGCGGCGCCGTTCCGGCCAGCGCGGCGGCAGCAAGAATGGTGATGACTGGACGCATGAAACTTCTCTCCCTCGATGGAAAAGAGGTCCTAGGCGAAGTCGGCCTGGTTTAAAAGCTGACGAGCGATCAGCGCGACAGGATCGCGTCGAGCGCGTGGGTCACGTCGTCGATCGACGCCATTCCGTCGACACGGCTGACGATGCCACGCGCTTCGTAGCCAGGCAGGATGGGCGCGGTCTTGCCGCGATATTCCTGCATGCGGGTGCGTACGGTTTCCTCGTTATCGTCCGGACGACGCTTGAATTCTGTGGAGCCGCACTTGTCGCAGACGCCATCTTTGGCGGGCTGCTTGAAAGTGTCGTGATATCCCGCGCCGCAGTTGGCGCAGGTGTAGCGACCGGTTATGCGCTCGACCAGCGCGTCCTCGTTCACTTCGAGCTCGATCACGTGGTCGAGCTTGCGACCGTGCTTGGCGAGGATCTCGTCGAGCTGGTCGGCCTGGGCGGCGGTGCGCGGATAGCCGTCGAAGATCGCCCCGATTTCGGGCCCCATGTCCGCCAGCTTGGCATCGATCATTGCCGAGACAATCTCGTCCGAAACGAGGCCGCCCGTATCCATGATGTCGGCAACCTTGCGACCCAGTTCGGTATCGGCCTTGCGCGTTTCGCGGAGCATGTCCCCGGTCGACAGCTGGCGCATCCCGTGATGCTCGACCAGTCGCTGTGCCTGCGTTCCCTTGCCGGCGCCCGGAGGGCCCAGGAGGATGATATCCATTGCGTAAAGTCCCCTTCGGGCCTGCTGTGCCTTACCGCACGCGCCCCTTCAACTTCGCTTTCTTGATCAGGTCGCCGTACTGGTGGGCCAGCAGGTGCGACTGGATCTGGCTGATCGTGTCGACCGTGACATTGACCACGATGAGCAGGCTGGTCCCGCCGAGGAACAGCGGCACGCCTGTCTGCGCGATCATGTATTCCGGAAGCACGCAGACGATCGTCAGGTAGACCGCCCCGATCACGGTGATGCGGGTGAGCACGTAATCGAGATATTCCTCGGTGCGCTTGCCCGGACGAATGCCAGGAATGAAGCCGCCGTTCTTCTT
>JBFOLW010000287.1:0-6767 GCA_040830305.1 Erythrobacter sp. | reverse complement strand
TTCAAGTCGCCGATCATCGAATCGACCGGAACGGGCGGCGGCATGAAGCTGTTCTGCGCCGGTGTGGGCGCCGACACGCCCGACATGACCAACGCCTCGCGCCGGATGAAGAGCAGCGAGTTCGCCGATTGCCAGGCCAATGGCGTGACCGACATCATCGAGCTGCAGGTCGGCCTCGACGGCATCGCCTTCGCCTCGGCAAAGGGCGGCATCACCATGAACCTGACGCCGAAGCAGGTCTACGAAGCGCTGGCCGCCTCGCCCTATGGCGGCGAACAGACCAACCGGACCTGGTCGGATGTCGATCCGTCGCTGCCCAATGTTCCCATCCTCGTCTACGGCCCGCCGAGCACTTCGGGCACGCGCGATGCGCTGAAGGAACTAGTCCTCGAAGCCGGTTGCGAAACCAACGATGACATGAAGGCGCTCAAGGACAGCGATGAAGATCGCTACGACCAGCTGTGCACCGAAGTCCGCTCGGACGGCGCCTATGTCGACCAGGGCGAGCAGGACAATCTGATCGTGCAGAAGATCGAGGGCAATCCGAACGCCGTTGGTGTCTTCGGATACAGCTACCTCGAGGAGAATGCCGACAAGGTCCAGGGCCTCAACATGAACGGCGTTGCCCCGACCTACGAAAACATCTCGAGCTTCGAATACCCCGGCGCCCGCCCGCTTTACGTCTATGTGAAGAAGGCACACCTCGACGCCATCCCGGGCCTCAAGGAATACCTCGCCCAGTGGACGAAGATGTGGTCGAAGGCTGGTGATCTGGCCAAGATCGGCCTTGTAGCTTCGCCCGATGACGTTATGGCGGCCAACCAGAAAGCGGCCACCGAGTACACGACGCTCGACGGCGCCCAACTCAAGTAAGGTTTGAACGTAACGCATGTCGCCAACCATCTTGCTCTTCCTGGCCCTCGGGCTCGGGCTCGCCGGATGGTTGGCGGCTCGCGCGCGTGCATGGTCCTTCCGGCGTTCGAGCGCCGACGGCAGAATTGCGAGCCTGCCGACTTACCACGCGTGGTATGTCGCGCTGTGGATCATCATTCCGGTCCTGGCCTTTGTCGGGTTGTGGAGCGCGATCGCTCCGGGGCTCGTCAGCCAGTCGGTCCTCGCCACTCCCGCAGCGGCTGATCTCCCCGCCTTCGGTTTCCAGCGCCAGACGATCCTCAACGAGGCCCGTGCGGTTGCCACAGGGTCTGCGAGCGCGGTGTTCAATCCCCAGGCCGCAGCTCTCGTCGAACCCTACCGCGAGGCGCTTTCTCGCTACAATCTGATCGGGTTCGTGGTAACCGCACTGATCGCCTTCCTCGGCGGCACCTATGCCTTCCTGCGCCTGAAGCCCGACTTCGCCGCGCGCAGCAAGGTCGAGCGGATCGTCATGGCAATCCTGCTGGGCGCATCGCTGGTGGCCATCCTGACCACGATCGGCATTCTTGCGAGCCTGGTCTTCGAGACCGTCCGGTTTTTCGGGATGGTTTCGCCGATCGACTTCCTGTTCGGCACGCATTGGGGCCCCGACCCCATGGCCAATCCGGACAATCCCGACCCGACCCGGTACGGCGCCGTGCCGCTGTTCTGGGGCACGATATTCATCGGTGCGATCATCGCCATGATCGTGGCCATCCCGCTCGGCCTGATGAGCGCGATCTACCTCACCCAATATGCCAACCCGAGCCTGCGCAAGTGGATCAAGCCCGCACTCGAGATCCTCGCGGGCGTCCCGACCGTTGTCTACGGCTACTTTGCTGCGCTCACCATCGCCCCGGCGATCCGCGACATCGCGCTGGCACTGGGTGCCAGCAATCCCTCCACCGAAAGCGCGCTTGCAGCCGGCCTGGTGATGGGCGTGATGATCATCCCCTTCGTTTCCTCGATGGCCGACGACAGCATCACCGCTGTCCCGCAAGCCATGCGTGACGGCAGCCTCGCGATGGGCGCGACCACCAGCGAGACGATCCGCCGGGTCCTGGTGCCCGCCGCGCTCCCGGGCATCGTTGCCGGGATCATGCTCGCCATCAGCCGCGCGATCGGGGAAACCATGATCGTGGTGATGGCCGCATCGACCGCTGCCAACCTTTCGGCCAACCCGCTCGACCGGATGACGACGGTAACCGTGCAGATCGTCAAGATGCTCACCGGCGAGGGAAGTTTCGACCATCCTGCCACGCTCAGCGCCTTCGCGCTCGGCTTCGTGCTGTTCCTCGTCACTCTCGGCCTGAACTTCATCGCGCTCAGCGTCGTCAAAAGGTATCGCGAAGCTTATGACTGAGCGTATCGCCACCACCCGCACACCTGCCTTCGAGGCGCGGCTCAAAAAGCGCTACGCCGCCGAGCGTCGGTTCAAGGCTATCGGCCTGACCGCGATCCTGTTCTCGATTGCCGTACTTGTCTTCCTGCTCGCGACGATGACTTTCAATGGCATCGGCGGATTCCAGCGCGTCGAACTGCGTGTCCCGGTCGACTTTGCCGAAGCAGGCATCGCGGTCGATCCCGCAGCCATGCAGCAACCGGGCGCTCTCGCCACGCTCGAAGCGCAAGGCCTGCGCGATGTCGTGCAATTCTACGCCCAGCAGGAACTGGGCGAAGATGCGGCCGAGGAACTGGGGGCGCAAGCCTGGCGCGACGTTGCCGCCGCGGTCATCGCCGACCCCGCGATCCTGCGCAGCGATGTGACTTTCTCGCTGCCCGCTTCCGCGGATCTCGCCTCGGGTTATGAGAGCGAGGGATCGCAGGAGATGCAGGCACTCGCCACCCGGCTTGCCGAACAGGGACAGATCGAGAAGAATTTCGACGGCGGCTTCCTGACCCGCTCGGATGCCACCAACCCGCAACAGGTCGGCATCTGGGGTGCGCTCAAGGGCTCGATGCTGACGATGATCGTCACGCTGCTGCTGGCCTTCCCGATCGGTGTGCTCGCCGCACTCTACCTCGAGGAATATGCGCCCAAGAACAAGTGGACCGACTTCATCGAGCTGTCGATCAACAATCTTGCGGCGGTTCCGTCGATCATCTTCGGCCTGCTCGGTCTTGCCGTGTTTCTGGCGGTGTTCCCCAATCTGCGCTCCGCTCCCCTGATCGGCGGTATGACGCTCGCGCTGATGACCATGCCCGTTATCGTGATCTCCGGCCGCAATGCGATCAAGGCGGTACCCCCGAGCATTCGCGATGGCGCGTTGGCTGTCGGCGCATCGCCGGTGCAGGTCGTGTTTCACCATGTCCTGCCGCTGGCGCTGCCCGGCATCCTGACCGGTACGATCATCGGCATGGCCCGCGCGCTGGGCGAGACCGCGCCGCTGCTGATGATCGGCATGCGTGCCTTCGTCGCCACCCCGCCCGATGACTTCACCTCACCAGCCACCGTCTTGCCGATGCAGATTTTTCTGTGGTCGGATGAAATCGACCGCGGCTTCGTGGAACGCACCAGCGCGGCGATCATCGTGCTATTGCTGTTCCTGCTCGTCATGAACGGGCTTGCCATCTACCTGCGTAACAAATTCGAGAAAACCTGGTGACCGTAGTCCACGACAACCTCGAGAAGACTGAAGCCAAGATGAGCGCCAAGGACGTCTCCGTGTTTTACGGAGACAAGAAGGCGATCGACGAGGTCTCGATCGACATCCCGACCGAATACGTGACCGCCTTCATCGGTCCGTCGGGCTGCGGCAAATCGACGTTCCTGCGCACGCTCAACCGCATGAACGACACGATCCCTTCGGCGCGCGTCGAAGGCGAGATCGCGCTCGACGGCCAGGACATCTACCGGTCGGGCATGGATGTCGTGCAGCTCCGCGCGCGCGTCGGCATGGTGTTCCAGAAGCCGAACCCGTTTCCCAAGTCGATCTATGAGAACATCGCTTACGGTCCGAAAATCCACGGGCTGGCCGAAGGCAAGGACGAGCTCGATGCTATCGTCGAAAAATCGCTCAAGCGCGCCGGTCTGTGGGAAGAGGTCAAGGATCGCCTGCAGGACAGCGGCACCGCCCTGTCCGGTGGCCAGCAACAGCGCCTCTGTATCGCGCGCGCCATTGCGGTCGATCCCGAAGTCATCTTGATGGACGAACCCTGCTCCGCGCTCGATCCGATCGCCACCGCGAAAATCGAGGAGCTGATCGCCGAGCTCAACGGTCGCTATGCCATCGTGATCGTGACGCATTCGATGCAGCAGGCTGCTCGTGTCAGCCAGCGCACCGCCTTCTTCCACCTCGGAAAAATGGTGGAATACGGGCGGACTTCTGACATATTCACAAATCCGCATGAGAAGCGAACCCAGGATTACATCACGGGCCGCTACGGGTGAGACCATGAATTCGATGCACGAACATACTGTAAAGGCCTTCGACGAAGACATCACGCGCCTGCGCGGGTTGATCGCCGAGATGGGCGGCCTGTCCGAAGCCGCGATCGCTCGCTCGCTCGAAGCGCTGGTCAAGGGCGACGACGAGCTCGCGGACAAGGTAATCAAGGCCGACAAGAAGATCGATGCGCTCGAAAGCGAGATCGACAAGCTTTCGGTCCGGATCATCGCCCTGCGCGCGCCCATGGCGGACGATCTGCGCGAAGTCATCGCCGCGCTCAAGATTGCCGGCGTGGTCGAGCGGATTGGCGACTATTCGAAGAACATCGCCAAGGCGAGCAAGGAAATCGGCGGTAATCGCAAGCAGTTCGAACCGCTCACCCTGCTCCCCGCGATGGCCGAAGTGGCGGCCGAGATGGTCCACGACGTGCTCACCGCCTATGCCGCGCGCGATGCCGAGCTGGCGCGTGAGGTGATTGCGACCGACGAGAAGGTCGACGCGTTCTACAATTCGATTTTCCGAAACCTTGTCAGCCACATGGTCGAGAACCCTTCGACCATCTCTAGCGCTGCGCAAATGCTTTTTATCGCGCGTAACCTCGAACGCATCGGAGACCACGCAACCAATGTTGCCGAAATGGTCCACTTCGCTGCGACGGGCAATTATCCGCCCGACGAGGACGGCTGACACAATTCTGTAGCCTGGGGGTCATAAAGCCTTGCCAACCGAGACTGAAAAATCCCGGAAAGGCAAGGATTTGCACGCCGCCAAACTGCTTCTGGTAGAGGACGATCCCTCTCTCTCCGAACTGCTCGAATACCGTTTCGCCAACGAAGGCTATAACGTCCGCGCGACCGCCGATGGCGACGAAGCCCTGCTGCTCGCGACCGAGGATGTGCCCGATCTCGTCATTCTCGACTGGATGATCGAAGGGACCAGCGGAATCGAGGTTTGCCGCCGCCTGCGCCGCGACAAGGAAACGGCGCACGTTCCGATCATAATGCTGACCGCGCGCGAATCCGAGGACGACCGCGTAAGGGGACTCGATACGGGCGCCGACGATTATCTCACCAAACCGTTCTCGCCGCGCGAATTGCTGGCACGCGTTTCGGCTGTCATGCGCCGGATCCGTCCGGCGCTGGCTGGTGAAAGCATCGAGGTTGGCGACATCTCCCTCGACCCGGTAGCGCACAAGGTCACCCGCCGCGGCCGAATGCTCCAGCTTGGCCCCACCGAGTACCGCCTGCTCAAGTTCCTGATGGAGAGCCCGGGCCGCGTGTTCAGCCGGGGGCAGCTGCTCGACGGTGTCTGGGGTACCGAGAGCGAAATCGAGCTGCGCACGGTCGATGTCCATATCAGGCGCCTGCGCAAGGCGATCGAGATGGAGGGCGCGAAAGATCCGATCCGCACCGTTCGCAGCGCGGGATACTCCTTCGAAGCCTGATTTTCCGCCGTTCAGCGCGTGAACATCCGGCCTGGGCTAGCGCTCTCATGACTGGAGCACGCCCATGTTCGAGAAACCCGTTGCTGCCTTGCTGGCCTGCTGCTGCACTGCGGCGGTTTTCTCGTGCATCCCGGCGGTACAGGACAGCGGTCATACCCGAACCGGACAGGCACAGGTCACCGGTTCCTCCCCGCTCCCGACCGTTCCTGTATCGGATAGCCGCGAGATCGAGGGCAAGTGGGATATCGTCAGCTTCGATGACTACGAGCCCGCGCGGCTCGAAGGCACGCGCAGGGCTGCCTTCGCCGACTTCACCGATCGCGGCGTGACACTGCGGATCGAGTGCAACAGCTCGGGTGCCAGCGGCATCGTCATCGACGGCCGCTTCCGACCGACAGGAGGCGATACGTTCCAGTCGGAGATCGCCTGCGGCAACGAACGCCACGCGCGCGATGCCGCACTCTTTGGCTTCTTCGAGCGCGCGCCTTCGGTCGAACGCCTACCAGATAAAAGGCTCCTGCTTCGCGCCGATGGGCAGGAACTGGTTCTCCAGCGCCCGGACCAAAGGCGGCTCGAGTTCGTGCCCCGACCCGAGGATCTCGAGGGGCGGTGGCGGCTCGTAGGCGTAACGCGCTATCTGGACGGCAACGGCTATGCCGGGATCGGCTTGGCGGACGTTTCAGGGCACGTCGCGATATCGACGGATCGCATTCTGTTCGAAAGCTGCCCCACCTAAGAACTCGGCTATCGCTACACCGACGAGGGCAGGATCCTCAAAACCCGGGGACCGCCGGTCCCCCGCTCTCCGCAAGGCTGCGAGCCACTGTCCGCCGATCGCCACGCCGACGGCCGGATGCCCGTTCCGTGGGACGTCATGAGGGTGCTGCATACCAGCCCGCGGGTCGAATGGGCGGGTGACGGGGATATTCTCCTGTCCACGCGGACGCTCGGACTGGTGCTGTCGCCAGTCCCTTCCCCGGCAAGCGAACAACGGCCCCTCGGCTAGCGGCACACGCCGCGCC
>JBFOLW010000286.1:0-4758 GCA_040830305.1 Erythrobacter sp. | reverse complement strand
GGACTTGCCAGCCGGACGCTGCGCCCGCTCGTCTTCGGCGAGAACCATCCTTACGGCTCGGTCGGCGGGCTCGGCACGGTGCCGGTGGTCGAGGCGATCGGTCCCGATACGCTCGCGCGCGAACACGATCGCTGGATCCGGCCCGAGAACGCCGCGATCTATGTCGTCGGGGATGTCACGATGGACGAGGTCAAACCGCTGCTCGAGGCAAGTTTTGGCGACTGGCAGGGTACCGGCGAACCCGCCCCGGCCAAGACGCTCGACATGGCCACACCGCCCGCCGAAACGCGACTGGTGGTGATTGATCGACCCAATTCGCCGCAATCGGTGATCTACGCCGGGCGCATCCTGCCGCTGACCGGTCCCACCCCGGGCCTCGAAGCGC
This sequence comes from Erythrobacter sp., assembly GCA_040830305.1. Classification (GTDB taxonomy): domain Bacteria; phylum Pseudomonadota; class Alphaproteobacteria; order Sphingomonadales; family Sphingomonadaceae; genus Qipengyuania. Next base: position 4,373 of record JBFOLW010000286.1, on the reverse strand, counting down.
TCGACCTTGCAAACGAGGTGCTGGGCAACGGCTTTCTCAGCCGGCTCAACATGATCATCCGCGAGGAAAAGGGCTGGAGCTATGGCGCGCGCAGCGGGATCGATTCCCCCGACGGTCCGCGCATGTTCACCATCAGCACCGCGGTCCAGTCCGACCGGACGGCGGATTCGGTGGAGCTGATCCTGCAGACCGCGCGCGAGTTCGCCGATGGCACGCGCAGTGTCGACGCAACCGAGTTCAACCGCGTCACCGACGGCAATATTCGCGGCCTGCCCAATCGCTTCGAGACCAACGGCCAGGTGCTGCGCGCGGTGCTGGAGAACGACGATCTCGGCCGGCCGGAGGATTACTACGTCACCCTGCCCGAAACCTATCGCGCGATCGACCAGGCGGCGATCGATGCTGCGGCCCGCGAATATCTGGGGCCCGACAATCTCACCATTGTCGTCGTCGGCGACCGCCGGGAAATCGACGCGCAGCTCGAACGGCTCGACCTGCCGACCACCTACCTCGATGTTGACACCGGTGTTAGTAACGCCGATTGAAACACCAACTCAAACCCTCAAGCGAAGAGAGGAATTCCCATGTCCGTAGCAGGTACCTATGACACCGTCGTCAAAAGCCCGATGGGCGACCAGAAGGGCACGCTGACTGTCGTCCCGGGCGACGATGGCAACACCTTCACCGGCTCGATGGCGGGCGGCATGGGCTCGATGGACATTACCGATGGCACCATCGAAGGCGGCGACACGCTCAAGTGGAAGATGGACATGACCGTGCCCATGCCGATGACGCTCAACTGCACCGCCACCGTCAATGGCGACCAGCTGACTGGTACGGTCAATGCCGGTGCTTTCGGCGACATGCCGCTGACCGGCCAGCGCCAGGGCTGATCGGCCGAACCGATTGCGCAAGGGGCGTCGGAGCTTGCACGGCTCCGGCGCCCTCTGTTTATCCGGCGTGGAACAAGGCAGGTCGGCATCCGCCACCGCAGCGATAGCTTGGCGGACGGAACCGAGAGCGCGTTCCGGGCTTGTCCAGATAGGTTCATGGACGATTCCGATCCCCCGAAAGCCCGTCACCGCGCGGTGCCCAGCAGCCGCACGGCGAGGCTGGGCGCATTCGGCAGGCTGGCTGGCGGCGTCGCCGGCGGTGTCCTCGGTGAAGGAGCGCGGCGGCTGGCCCGCGGTGAGCGACCGCGGATGCGCGACCTCTTGCTCACGCCGGGCAACATCGGTCGCGTCACCGAACGGCTTTCGCATCTGCGCGGCGCGGCGATGAAGATGGGGCAGATGATCTCGATGGATGCGGGCGATATGCTGCCGCCCGAGCTCTCGGCCATCCTCGCGCAATTGCGCTCGCAGGCGCATCGCATGCCGCCGCAGCAATTGCGCACAGTGCTGGACGCCGAATGGGGGCCCGACTGGCGCACCCGTTTCAAGCGTTTCAACGCGACACCGATCGCCGCCGCATCGATCGGCCAGGTCCACCGCGCCACCCTGCCCGACGGGCGCGAACTGGCGATCAAGGTACAGTATCCGGGCGTGCGCGAGAGCATCGATTCCGATGTCGACAATGTCGCCACGCTGCTGCGGGTCTCGGGCGTGCTGCCACGCGAACTCGACCTTGCGCCGCTGCTCGAGGAAGCCAAGCGCCAGTTGCACGAAGAGGCCGACTACGAGCGCGAGGCGGCGCAGATGACGCGGTATGCCGATTTGCTCGAAGGCGAGTCCGACTATCTCGTCCCGCGCCCGCATGCTGAGCTCACCACCGCGCGCGTGCTGGCGATGGATTTCGTCGAAGGGCGCCCGATCGAGGCGCTTGCCGATGCGCCGCAGGACCAGCGCGATGCCGCGATGCGCGACCTGATGGCGCTGGTGCTGCGCGAGATGTTCGAGTTCGGCGTGATGCAGACCGATCCCAATTTCGCCAATTACCGCTTCCAGCCCGAACAGCGCAGGCTGGTCTTGCTCGATTTCGGCGCCACGCGCGATGTCGATCCGGCCACCGCCGAGGGCTATCGCAGCCTGCTCGCGACGGGACTTGCCGAAGACCGTGATGCGGTGCGCGAGGCTGCCGTGAATGCCGGCTTTCTCGGCAAAGCAGCGGTGCAGCGGCATGGCGCGCTGGTCGACCGGATGATCGATATCGTCGTCACCGAGATGAACCGGCCCGGCCCGTTCGATTTCGGCGACCGTGGTTTCGTCGAAGTGCTCCGCGATCAGGGGATGGAAATGGCTGCCGACCGCGCAACCTGGCATATCCCGCCGATCGAGACTCTATTCGTGCAACGCAAGATCAGCGGCACGGCGCTGCTTGCCGCGCGGTTGAAAGCGCGCGTCGACATCCGTGAGCTGGTACGCCCCTACCTCTGAACGCTGACAGGCTGCTGCCCTGCAAAAGGAAAGGGCCGCCGGATCGCTCCGACGGCCCCTTGCCTGAGACTACGCGGCTGCGCTTAGCGCACCACGTGCATTTCCTCGAGCAGGCCATTTGCGCCGTCGCCCTTGTCCATCACCCACAGCCTTTAGCGCGTGTCCACATGGATCGTGCGCGTGGTGCGCGGGTCGAAATCCCAGTCCGAATTGACGCTTTCGAAGGTGCCATCGAACAGCAGGCCGACCAGCTCCGCGCGCGCGTTCAAGGTGGCCGAGCCGCTGTTGCCGCCGGTGCTGTCGAGGTCCGACAGGAAGTTCACCGGAACCGAACCGATGCTGTCGAGCGCGTAGCTGCCGTAATCCTTCTCGCGGATTTCCTTCAGCTGTGCCTCGGGCGCATTGAACGGATCTTCGCCGGTGTCCTTCTCGAGGATGCCTTCGAGCGTGGTGAATGGCAAATAGGCCATGCCGTCCTTGGGCGAGCCACCGAGGACCGTTCCGTAGGTCACCCGCAGCGTGCTGTTGGCGTCAGGGTAAGTCGCCAGGCCCTGCTCGCGCTGCCACTGCGTGATCGCATCCATGTAGGCAGGGCGCAGCGCCAGCGCGCGGCCCTCGCGTTCCTCGCTCTGGTCCTCGAGCTCGCGCTCGTAATCGTAGAGCGCAATCGCGAGCTGCATGAAGGGATCCTCGCTCGCCTCGAGTTCGGCGATGCTGGCATCCATGAGCGCAAGCCGCGTTTCGCTCTCGTCGAGCGTGGTGCCGGCATAATAACCGTCGACGATGGCATCGAGCTGCTTGGCATCGTCGACGCCTGTCAGGCCCAGGGCCTCGTCGAATGCAGCCACGCGCTCGGCCTCGGGCTGCGCAATGTAGCCCTCGAGGAACAGCAGCCATTCGGCCTTGTCGACCGACGCGTCATAGCGGCGATCGAGTGCCTGTAGTCCCTGGCGGAAGAACGCCATATCGCGTTCCTGATAGCCGCTTTCGCGCTGCGCGTTGAGCTTCTGCTTTTCTTTGGCAAGGCGATAGAGCCGCTGCGCCGCCGAAAGCAGCTGCGGGCGGGTTGCATTGCCGTACCAGAAGTTGGTCCGCGCCGCGGCAGCGCCCTCTTCGGTCAGCGCATCGAGCGCCGCGATCGCTTCGCCATAAGCGGCGCGCGAGGGATCTGCGGCAATCCATGCGTTGAGCGCGGCCTCGCGCGCCCGCCGACGGTCGACCAGCCCGACACGGCGCGCGCCATCGATCTGGCCGCGCAGGTTCTTTTCGAAATTGTTGAGCCCGGCGAGGCGCGATTCATATTTTACCCGCGCATCCGAGCCTTCGGGCGCGGTCGCTTCGATCGTATCGATCCAGTCGTTCACCAGCGTGACGAAGGTCGGATAGCTCCATTCGAAGGTGTTCTTGACCTCGCCAAGGCGGCTGTAGCGACTGGTCGAGCCGGGGTAACCGGCGGCCATGACGAAATCGCCGTCGTCGAGCCCTGCGGCACTCACCTTGAGGTGATGCTCGGGCTGGTAGGGGACATTGTCCTCCGAATATTCGGCAGACGAGCCGTCGGGTGCGACATAGGCGCGGTAGAAGGCGAAATCGCCTGTGTGGCGCGGCCACATCCAGTTATCGATATCGCCGCCGTACTTCCCGACCGCGTCGGCCGGCGCATAGACCAGCCGCACGTCCTTCACTTCGAGCCGCTTGATCAGCGTGTATTCCTTGCCGCCATAGAAGCTCGCGACGAGGCAACGGTAACCCGCATCCTGTTCGCATTCGGCGGTGATGTCCTTCACCCGCTGGTCGACCGTGTCGTAGCGTTCGGTTGGCGAGAGCGCTTCGATCCCGTCGCGCACGCGCGCGGTCACGTCGGTGATGTCGGTTGTCACATAGACGCGCGAGCCGGGGGCTGCGGGCAGTTCATCGCCCTTGGCCTTGGCGAGGAAACCGTTGACGAGATAGTTGTTCTCGGCGGTCGAGTTGAACTGCACCGATCCGCGCGCGCAG
>JBFOLW010000285.1:0-2895 GCA_040830305.1 Erythrobacter sp. | reverse complement strand
GTCGAACTGGCGGGCTTCATCAAGGGCAGCGGCATGATCGCGCCCGACATGGCGACCATGCTCGGCTATGTCTTTACCGACGCCGCGGTGGAGCCCGCATTGCTGCAGGAGATGCTCTCGAAAGCGGATGCGGCGAGCTTCTCCTGCATCACCGTCGATGGCGATACATCCACCAGCGACACGGTCCTGCTGTTCGCCACCGGCAAGGCGGGCAATGCTCCGCTCGCCTCGTGGGACGACGCCGGCGCGGATGCCTTCTATGCCGCCCTGCTCCAGGTCTGCCGCGATCTTGCGCACCTCGTCGTTCGTGATGGCGAAGGCGCGCAGAAGTTCATCGAGATTGCGGTGACCGGCGCGACCGACGGCACCAGCGCACGCCGCGTCGGCCTTTCGATCGCCAATTCCCCACTGGTCAAGACCGCCATCGCGGGCGGCGACGCCAATTGGGGACGCGTGGTCATGGCGATCGGCAAGGCTGGGGAGCCGGCAGACCGCGACAGGCTCTCGATCGGCTTCGGCGGAACCTGGGCGGCGAAGGACGGGCAACCGCTCGCCGATTATGACGAGGCTCCGGTGGCGAAACACCTGGAAGGCCGCGACATCCGGATCGACGTCGATCTCGGTATCGGCAACGGCCGTGCCACGGTCTGGACCTGCGATCTGACCGACGGATACATCTCGATCAACGCGGACTACCGCTCGTGAGCTTGCCTCTGGCGGAGGGCATCGACCGCGAGATACTCGCGCTGATGCGGCGCGTGACCGAGCTGGCGATCATGCCGCGCTATCGCAATCTTGCTGCTGGCGAAGTCGAGGACAAGGGCGGCAACGACCCCGTCACCATCGCAGACAAGGAAAGCGAAGCACTACTGCGCGAGGGCCTGCTGCACCTAGACAGCACGCTGGCCTTCGTGGGCGAGGAAGTGGCGCATGCCGAGCCCACTGTGCTGGACCGGCTCGACCGGCCTTGCTGGATCGTCGACCCGGTCGACGGAACGCGCAATTTCGCCGCCGGTAAGCCGCCTTTCGGCATCATCATCGCGCGCGCAGAGGGTGGCGAAGCGCAATCGGGCTGGCTCTACGATTGCCTGTCGGGTCGCTTCTGTGCCGCACACAAGGGCGAAGGTGCCACAATCGACGGCGAACGAATCCAGGCGCGTTCGACCGGAAAGACACCGCCGATCGGTGCGATCTCGCTGATCTTTATGGATGAAGGCCGCCGCGAGGCTACCAAGCGCCACATTGCACCGCGATACGAGCTGGTCGACATCCCCTTTTGCGCCGCCGAACAATATCCCCGCCTCGCGCTGGGGGTGAACGATGTATCCATTTTCGAACGCACGCTCGCCTGGGACCATGCCGCCGGTGCCCTGTGGCTCAATGAAGCGGGCGGCAAAGCAGCAAGGCCCGACGGTTCACCCTATCGCGTGGACGAGGTAGACCGGACGGGCCTGCTGGGTGCGGCGAGCCCGGTCCTGTGGGACGAGCTCGCCGAACTGTATTCGAAACTGAACTAAAGTGCACCCTCAAGCCACTGCTTGAGCTGGCCTTTGGGTGCCGCACCACGCATCTGCGCCGCGGGCTCGCCGTTCTTGAACAGGACGAGGTAAGGGATCGACTGGACGCCCATTTCGCCGGGGATGCCGGGATTTTCCATGATGTCCATCTTGGCGATAGTGACCTTGTCGCCCAGCTCATCGCTCAGCTCTTCGAGCGCCGGGGCGATCATCTTGCACGGGCCACACCAGTCGGCCCAGAAATCGACCAGTACGGGCTTGTCGCTTTCGAGCACGTCGGATTTGAAACTGGCGTCGGTAACGGCGGTGGTTGCCATGGGGGTAACTCCTGAAATTCGGTTGGCTACCGATGTGGGCAGCCGCTGCAATTACTCAAGCGGTGGCAGGACATAACTTTCCTGCGGCGCCGCAAACGCGCTCTTGTAGTCAGCCAGGCGGTCGGCCGACAAGGCGAACAGTTGCGGCGTCTGGGTATAGAGCACCGCGGCTGCAACCGCGCGCGCGGGATAGATGACCTCGAGCGCGGCGACATAGGCGGCCATCTGCTTCAATGTGCTTTCGGGCACCGCATCGACCGTCTCCGGGGGACGACGGGCGGTCTTGAAATCGATCACCGTCACCTTTTCGGGCGTGACCAGCAGACGATCGGCAGTACCCATGACCACTTGCCCCTCGACCGTGGCAGCCAGCGGCACCTCGGCCAGCGCCTGCGGCCCGAAGACCTCAGCGAATTGCGGGTCGTCGAGCACGGCCAGCGCACAGGAAAGCAGTTCCTCGCGCTCGTCTTCGGCCAGTTCGCCCGCCTGCCGCGTCAACCAGCTGCGCGCCTTGTCCGGGCGTTCATCGGGCGACACTTGCGGCATCCGTTCGAGCAGCGCGTGGATCAGCGTCCCGCGCCGGGCGGCGACGGCGGCAATCGAGGACGGTAGCGGTGGATCGCTGCCTTCCACCTCGCCGAGGCCGGACGGAGCCAGCGGGCGCGGCGGGCGCGGTTCGGGGCCGATGGGCGATGTGGCCCATGCCGGCGCATCCGTCTCCGGAACCGCGCTCCCAACCGTGCGGGCAGGAACGCTCGGCGCCCGCTCGCCGATCTCCCAGCGCGCGTTCCAGATCGCGTCTGCCAGCCCTTCGTGCTCGCCGAACAGCGGCTTCAGCCGGGCGTACCAGCTGTCCTCATGCGGCCCGTTCTTCGCATCCCGCGGACCGAGCGAGCCGGTGATGAACAATGCCTCCTGCGCGCGAGTAAGCGCGACATAGAGCAGCCGCCAATGCTCCTGCATCGCCTTGGCCGTTTCGGCCTCGTCCGCCTGCGCGACCGGCCCGACCTTCTCGTCCTTGCCAAGGTTTGGAAGCGGTACTTCGCGAGGCTCCGTGCTGC
>JBFOLW010000284.1:0-5618 GCA_040830305.1 Erythrobacter sp. | reverse complement strand
TAGGAACGGATCTGGTGGCCCCACCCGATGTCGCTCTTTTCCTGGTACTCACCCGATGCCGCCGCCTCGCGTTCGGCCATCTCGCGTTCGAACAGTCGCGCCTTGAGCATGTTCATCGCGGTCGCACGGTTCTTGTGCTGGCTGCGGTCATTCTGGCTCGCCACCACGATCCCGGTCGGCTGGTGGGTGATACGCACGGCAGAGTCGGTCGTGTTGACGTGCTGCCCGCCCGCGCCCGAGGCGCGGTAGGTGTCGATCTTGAGGTCGGAGGGGTTGATCTCGATGTCGATATCGTCGTCGATCACCGGATAGACCCAGACCGAGCTGAAGCTGGTGTGGCGCCGTGCCGAGCTGTCGTAGGGGCTGATCCGCACGAGCCGGTGCACCCCGCTTTCGGTCTTGGCATAGCCATAGGCGTTTTCGCCCTTGATCAGCAGCGTCGCGCTCTTGATGCCGGCCTGGTCCCCCGCGGCATATTCGACCGTTTCGACCTTGAAGCCACGCCGCTCGGCCCAGCGGGCATACATGCGCAGCAGCATGTCGGCCCAGTCCTGGCTCTCGGTTCCGCCAGCCCCCGCATTGATCTGGAGATAGGTGTCGTAGCCGTCGGCCTCGCCCGAAAGCAGCGCCTGCACCTTGTCGCGATCGGCCCGCTCGGCAAGGCTGGCCAGCGTGTCGAGGCCCTCGCGCTCGACATCGGCATCGCCTTCGGCTTCGCCCATTTCGACGAACTCGATCGCATCGGCCATCTCGCTCTCGATCTCGCGCACCGTGTTGATCGCGGTTTCGAGGCGCTTCTGTTCCTGCGTGATCGCCTGCGCCTGCTTGGGATCGTCCCACAACGTGGGATCCTGGACCCGCGCATCGAGCTCTTCAAGCTGACGCAGAGCGCGCTCCCAGTCGAGCGACTGGCGCACCAGCGACAGCGCGGCTTCGATCCGGTCAATGTGGGCCTGCCCCTCGGCACGCATAGGAATTTCCTTCGATTGGGATTGGCTCCGCCCCTAATACGCAGGGGCGGTTTGTAAAGTGCAGCGCCCGCAAGGCGCCCGCGTCAATAGATGCCGCCCTGGTCCTCGACGAAGTCACTCGGCTCGTCGCGGCGGCCGTTCGCGGCAGCGCTGGAGGCCGCCTGCCTGCCGCGGCGAATAAGCTCGAGGATTTCGTTGCGCTTGGCCGCGATCGCGTCCGAACGCGTGGCGCGCGGCGGCTCGGTATCGGGCTTGAACGCTTCCCAGATCACCGCTGCCGTTGGCTCGTCCGAGGGCGTACCTTCGAACACGCGCTTGCCGCTGCGGCGGTCGATCTTGACCATGCGCACACCCGGCGGCGCAACGAAGTCCTCCGCGGTCCAGCGATCCTGGGTAGCTTCGATAAAGCGCTTCATGATCGTTGCGGCGGTATTCCCGCCCTGCACCCAGCCACCCAGATTGCGGGGCTGGTCGAAACCGACATACATGCCTGCGACGATCTCGGGCGAACCACCGACGAACCAGGCGTTGGTCGGGCCATTGGTCGTGCCCGTCTTGCCGAACAGTGGCAATTCGAGGCTGCGCAGCCGCACCGCGGTCCCGCGGGTCACCACACCCTGCAGCATGTGCACCATCTGGAACGCGGTCCGCGGATCGAGCACTTGCCGGCCCGAAACATCGAAACGCGGCATGGGCTGGCCATCCCACTCTTCCATGTTGCAGCCCGAACATTCTCGGGTGTCGCTGCGGAAGATCACCTTGCCGTCGCGATCCTGCACGTAATCGATCACCGAGCCTTCATTTTGGCGCCCCCAATTGGCCAGCGCGGCATAGGCATTGACCATGCGGGCCACCGTCGTGTCGCCCGCTCCGAGCGCGAACGAATAATAGGGCTCGTATTCACCAATTCCGACCCGGTCGATGGTCTTGATGACATTGTCCATGCCGGTATCGTCGGCGATGTGGACGGTCATCAGATTGCGGCTCTGCTCGAGGCCCCAGCGCAGCGTATGGACACCGCCGCCGCCGCCGCCGAAATTGCGGAAGCATTTCTCGCCCAGATTGGCACCTTGCCACACGCAGAAGGTCTGGTCGGGCACCTGCGTGGCGGGTGTCATCCCCTGGTCGAGCGCAGCGGCGTAGACGAAGGGCTTGATGGTCGACCCCGGCTGACGCAGCGCCTGTGTCGCGCGGTTGAAACTGCCGAGTCGGCTGTCAAAGCCACCCTGCATGGCAAGGATACGGCCGGTTTGCGGGGCCTCGGCAAGGAACGCGCCCGACACTTCGGGCACGCCGCGGATGGCAAAACCGCCGCCCGAGGGCGCCGCTGCCACCACGTCACCGGGCTTGAGCGTCGCCGGCCCGCCGGAAAGAGCATGTTCCTCGCCGTCGGTGAAGCCGATGCGTCCGGGCGCCGTGACCACGCCGACGCGCCAATCGCGATAGCTGATCGAGATATTCGAGGAGGCCAGTTGCCCCGTGAGGCTGCCATTGTCGGGATTGAGCGTCGCGATCGGGCCGGTGAAACCGCGGTTGCCGTGATAACTGATAAGTTGGGCACGCAGCGCGTCGCGCGCGGCATCCTGCAGTTCGACATCGAGCGAAGTGCGCACCCACAACCCGCCCGAATAGACGCTGTTACGACCATCCTCGGCGGTTTCGCCGAACTCGTCGATCAGTTGGCGCCGAACTTCCTCGAGGAAATAGCCTGCGTCGGCCGAGCGCGTGCTGCGCTGCTGGACCAGTCCGAGGTCCATGCGTTTGGCCGCCTCACCCTCTTCGGCGCTGATGAAATCATTCGCGACCATCTGGTCGAGCACGAAATTGCGACGCACGATCGCCATGTCGCGAAAACGCTCGCGCCCATAGCGTTCGGGGGCTTTCGGCAGGATTGCGAGGAAAGCCATTTCATGCAGCTCGAGGTCGCCGACATCCTTATCGAAATAGGCCCGCGCCGCCGCCTGCACTCCGAAACTGCGCCGTCCGAGCGGAATTTCGTTGAGATAAAGCTCGAGGATCTCCTCCTTGGTCAGCACGCTTTCGATCCGGGTAGCGAGGATCATTTCCTTGAGCTTGCGCGTAACCGAGTACTCGTCGCCCAGCAGCAGGTTCTTTGCGACCTGCTGGGTGATCGTCGAACCGCCGACCGCGCGTTCGCCCGAACCGAACTTGGTTGCGTAATCGATCGCCGCGTTCGCGGTGCCGGTGATGTCGACACCGCCATGGCTGAAGAAGGTTTTGTCCTCGGCCGAAAGGTAGGCCTCGATCAGGCGGTCTGGAAAATCCACATACTGCAGCTGGACCCGTCGTTCGCGCGCGTAGGTATGAACGATCTCGCCATTGATCCCGCGCACGACCGTGGGCAAGGGAGTCTCGTACTCGAGCAGCGATTCGGCGTCCGGCAGGTTACGGCCCAGCGTCGCCCAGGCGAGCACCAGCAGGACCACCGCCACGCCCCCGAGATAGCTGGTCACGCGCAACTTCCGGTTGTGCGCCCAATTGTCGTTGAACCACGCAATCAACCGCTTCGGATCGCGGCTGATACGGTAGCGATAATAGTCGAGGGCTGGCTGGTCGGACATGATCTTGGGCCAGCCTCTAGCACGCAGCTCCGGCAATCCGCCAGAACGAACAGCGTGTCTCGCTCAGCTTTCTTGCTGGCGGGCGAAATAGCTGCGGATCGCGCGTGCCATGACTTCGGCAAACCGGGCGCGCCCCGCCGGCGAAGCAAGCCGCTGCGCATCGGCCTCGTTGGTGATGAACCCGCTTTCGAACAGGACCGATGGCACGTCGGGTGCACGCAGCACCTTGAGCGCCGCGGAATTCCTCGATCGCGGATGGAATTTTATCGTCCCCTCGCCTTCCCGCAGGATCAGCCGCGCAAACTCGTCCGACTGCTCCTGGGTGCGGCGCTGCGACAGCTCGACGAGGATCGTGTTCACGATATCGCTCTGGTCACCGACATCGACGCCGTTGAGCCGATCCGACGCATTCTCGCGTTCGGCAAAGCGCGCCGCTGCCTCGCTCGATGCCTCGTTCGATAGCGTGTAGATGCTCGCGCCGGTCACCTCCGCGGCTTCGCCAGCACTGTCGGCATGGATCGACAGGAACAGGTCGGCATCGAGTCGACGGGCGATATCCACCCGTTCTGCATGGACCAGATAGCGATCATCGTTGCGGGTCAGCGCAACGCGGACATCGCCCTGCTCTTCCAGCGCATCGCGCAGCGCGCGCGCCAACCCGAGAACAATCGTCTTTTCACGGAATCCCTGTCCCGATGCACCGGGATCGTGTCCGCCGTGACCGGCATCGATCACCACCAGCGGCAGCCCTTCCCGTCCCGCCACTTCGGGAAGCGCACCAGCGACGTCGGCGCGCGGCAGCTCGACCCGCAGCACATAGCCGCGACCGATCTCGGGAACCGGTATTCGCTGCGCCGTTACGAGCAGCGCTGCAACAACCAGCGCAGGCAGCATGATCAGCAAAAGGATTTGCGTGCGGATCGACATCGCCTGCAAGGTTACGGTGTTGTTATCGAATGACGCAATATGGTTGCCGTGCGTAACCCACGGTGCTAGCGACATCTTATCGGTCTCCGGGTGCCTCCGATCGGCGCGATTTCAGCGCGACGAAGAGGGTCATCGGGAAAAACCGTTTCTTTTCAGGTCGCAGCGGACGCTCCGCCCAGACCCAAGACTATACAGGTTGATGCCGGACATGGCCCGTTTTTCCCTGACAACAGCAGCGCAAGCCTCCGCTTGTGCAGCATTGTCGGGCCGGACAGCGCACACACAGCGCAAGGCCATCCCCGCAGTCACGAATACCCGGCCCCTTGCATGGTGCGAGGCCGGCCGGTTCGCAAACACCGCGATGCCCCTCAGGGGCCGCGGATTTTCCAACATGATGCGCCGCGGTCCGGCAGGCACAGACCTGCCCCGACGCGGCTGGAGACTTATCAATGGCAACGCGCATGCTTATCGATGCGCGCCACCAGGAAGAAACCCGGGTGGCGGTGCTCAAGGGCAACCGGATTGAGGAATTCGATTTCGAATCTGCCGATCACAAGCAGATCAAGGGCAATATCTACCTAGCAAAGGTCACGAGGGTCGAACCCTCGCTGCAGGCGGCATTCGTCGATTTCGGTGGCAATCGCCACGGCTTCCTCGCCTTCAGCGAAATTCATCCCGATTATTACCAGATTCCCAAGGAAGACCGCGACGCGCTGCTCGCCGCCGAAGCTGAAGCGGCCGAGGAAGAGCAGCGCCTGCGCGACGAGGAAGAGCAGCGCGGCGAAATGCCGGGCGACGAATACGACGCCGAGGACGAGAGCGCCGAGGCGCTCGCCGAAGACCTCGCCGAAGACGGTCTCGAGGAAGTCGACACCTCCGACAAGGACGATGTCGCGACGATCGAGGAAGGCCATCTCGACAAGGACGATGACGACGATTCCGATGATGACGATTCCGATGACGAGGATGGCGACGACAGTTCCAGGGGTCGTGGCCGCCGGGGTCGCGGACGCGGTCGCCGCCAGGGCAAGGGCCGCGCCCGCGCCAAGGAAGTAGACGAGGCTCGCGCCAAGCGCATGGCGCTACGCCGGCGCTACAAGATCCAGGACGTCATCCAGCGGCGCCAGGTCTTGCTGGT
>JBFOLW010000283.1:0-4492 GCA_040830305.1 Erythrobacter sp. | reverse complement strand
TGGGCCGCTTCGATGGCCGTGGCGGGCTGGACCCAATATCGCGCGACCGCGGATCGCATCTCGCTGCTCGATCGTGAAGCGAAAGTCGCGACAGCGACCGAGCGCGTCAACGCCTACCGCAACGATATCGACGCGGTCGCGACCGATCTCGCAAACCGCCAGGAATTCATCGAGGACATGGTCGCTTCGTTGCCCGAGGACGTGAAGACGACCCCCAACGTCAGCGATTCAGCCTCCGAAGCCGCCGCGACCGTCGACAAGATCAGCCATTCGATTCCTGAGGCGGCGGAGCTCGCCCGGATCGAGGCACGGCAGCTGGCTTTCGTCGAAGGCCTGACCCGCTACGCCGACTGGCGCGCCAAGAAGGCTGCGGCCGCGCTCAAATCGCTTGGCCTCAACCCCGAAGGCATGATCCGCAACGCCGATCGCAGCGCGATGGGTGGTCCGCTCGAGAAGCTGGCCACCGAAGCCGATGGCTCGATCGACCCGCGCTTCGAACGGCTCGGCCTGTCGATCGCCCGCATGGCAGCGCTCGAACGCGGGCTTGAGGGCGTACCGCAGGTGACGCCTGCGCATATCAGCATGATTTCCAGCGGCTTCGGCTATCGCCGCGACCCGTTCACCCGTCGCGGCGCGATGCACAAGGGGCTCGATTTCAAGGGTGCCATCGGCACTCCGATCCGGGCCGCCTCCGCCGGTCGCGTCAGCTTCGTCGGCTGGAAAGGCGGCTATGGCAAGACCGTCGAGATTTCCCATGGCAATGGACTGATGACCCGCTATGCGCACATGTCGCGCTTCGAGGCGAAGGTCGACCAGCGTGTCGCCGCAGGCGCAACGATCGGTGCCATCGGCAATACCGGCCGTTCGACCGGCCCGCACCTCCATTTCGAGGTCCGTATCAACAATCGCGCGGTCAATCCGCGCACCTTCCTGGAGACTGCTCCCAATGTTCTCGAAGAAATCCGGCGAGCTCCCCAACTCGCCTCAGCCAAGTAGTCCGGGACGCGAGCGCATGGCCAGCAAGAGCAATTCCACCTTTTCCGTCTTCGGACCGGACATCTCGATCACCGGCGACATCACCGCTTCGGCCGATCTGCATATCGACGGCTCGGTCGAGGGCGACCTGTCCTGTTCCTCGCTGGTCCAGGGCGAAACCAGTATCGTGAAGGGTGCGGTCACAGCCGAGACCGCACGACTGGCGGGGACCGTCGACGGGTCAATCACCGCCCGCGAACTGGTGATCCTCAAGACTGCAAAAATCACCGGCGACGTGTTTTACGATGCGCTTACCATCGAACAGGGCGCTCAGGTCGAGGGGCGGTTCGCGCATCGCGACGTCAAGGCCAAGGCACCCACCGCCGCGCAAACGGCTGCCAAGCCGGAGCTCGCCGTAGCCGGCTGAAGGCACCAAGTTCGGATGGGAAGAAGGCCGCCAGCGCACAGACGCTGGCGGCCTTCTCTTTGTCTGCAACTCGTGAGAGGCGGTTGACCTAATCGAGCACTTCCGCGCGCAAGGCCTTGCGGTCGAGCTTGCCGATCATGGTCTTGGGCAATTCATCGCGGATCACGACATCGCCGACCCGCTCGTGCTTGCCGACGCGCGCGTTGAGCCATTCCCTGAGCTGGACTCCGCTCACCTCGCGGCCCGGGTTGAGCGTGACATAAGCGACGGGCACTTCGCCGCGATAGGCATCGGGCCGACCGATCACCAGCGCTTCCTTGACTGCCTCGTGCTCGAGCAGCACATCCTCGACCTGGCTCGGGAACACCTTAAAACCGCCAACGGCGATCATGTCCTTTATGCGATCAACGATCTCGAGGAAGCCATCCTCGTCCAATGTCGCGACATCGCCAGTGCGCAGCCAGCGCTTGCCGTGGTGGTCGACAAAAGTGTCGTTGTTCGTTTCGGGGCGATTCCAGTAGCCGCGCATGATCTGGGGCCCGTGGATCGCAAGCTCGCCCGGCTCGCCCTCCGGGGCCAGCTTCTCGGGGTCCTCCTTGTCCAGCAACAGGATCTCCGTGCCCATGACCAGTTGGCCGATGGTGCCCTTCTTGCGCACACCGTCATAGGGGTTGGCCGAGACAACACCCGAGCTTTCGGTCAGGCCATAGCCCTCGACCACGCGCACCCCCGTCTCCCGCTCGAACCGGTCGTGTACAGGCGCGGGCATGGGTGCCCCTCCCGAAATGCACACCTTGATCGAAGAAATGTCGGTCTTGGCAAGATCGGGATGGTCGAGCAGTGCCTGGAACATGGTCGGCACGCCGGGAAAGCCGGTGGTCTTGTATTTCGCGATCGTGGCGAGAACCTGCCCCGCATCGAACCGCGGCACCATTGCGATCGAGGCGCCGGTGACCATTGCGTGATTGAGCAGCGCGGTGTTGGCGAAGACATGGAAGAACGGCAGCGCGCCCATGAACACCTCTCCCGTGGGATCACCGAAAGGGTTGAGGCCCGCTGTCTGCTGCGCATTCATCGAGAGCTGCGAGTGGCCGAGCATTGCGCCTTTCGGCCGTCCGGTCGTGCCTCCGGTATACTGGAGAAGAGCAATATCCTGCTCGATATCGATTTCGGGCAGCTGCGGGGGCTTGCCGTCGAGCCAGTTGGCCCAGGCGAGATCGCCCTGAACGTCGGACCACTGCCGGATCGCAGAGGCCAGATCGCCTCTCGGCACCTTCGCGATCTGGCCGCGCTTGAAGAGCCTGTAGGCAAGGCCCTTCACCGTCGGCAACATCTGCGCGAGCGACCCCACGACAAGCCGCTCGAGGCTCGAGCTATGCAGGACCTCCCGAGCCGTCTTGTAGAGGTCCGGGACATCGACGGTGACGAGCAGCCGCGTGCCCGAATCTTCGACCTGCCAGCTCAGTTCCTCCGCGGTATAGAGCGGTGAGAAATTGACCACGACGGCCCCGGCCATCATCGCGCCGTAGTAAGCCGAGGCATAGATAGGCACATTGGGCAAGAACAGGCCGACGCGGTCGCCCTTTGCGATACCCATCTCGATGAGCCCGGCGGCAAAGCGCTGCGCATCGGCAAAAATCTCGGAATAGGAATATGTCCGCCCGAGGAAATGCAGGAACGGTGCGTCCGGATTGCGGGCGGTTGTCGCGGCCAGCATGTCGGGCAGGCAGGCAGGCTCGAACTTCGTGTCCCACGGAGTGGGGTGGTGATAGGTGTAACTATTTACATCCATGTCAGTAACATGGAGAATTGAGGCCCAAACGCAAGCAAAAAGGCGGGCGAAGCACCAGCTTCACCCGCCTTCTCGAATTCCTGGAGCAGGAGCGGTCAGGCTTCGCCGGATTCCTCGGTCTCGCCCGCCTCTTCTGCAGCCCGCTTGGCTTCGAGCCAGGCGGCAGCTTCGGCTTCCTGAGCAGCTTCGGCGGCGGCTTTTTCGCTCGCATCGCGCTCGGCGCGCAATTCCTCGATCAGCTTCTCGCGATCGCTGGTGCCGCTGGCGGCGACGGGCGCTTCCTCGCCGTCCTCGCTCACCGGAAGGTTCTTGGCCGCCTTGGCCACCACCGCATCGAGCTCGCGCTGCGAACACAGGCCGAGCGTGACCGGGTCCTTGGGCTGGATGTTCTGGATGTTCCAGTGGCTGCGGTCGCGGATTGCGCCGATGGTGTTGCGCGTGGTGCCGATCAGCTTGCCGATCTGCGCATCGGAAATCTCCGGATGGTTGCGCAGGATCCAAGCGATGCCGTCGGGCTTGTCCTGGCGCTTCGAAACCGGCGTGTAGCGCGGGCCCTTGGTGCGGCTAACCGCCACCGGCGCGCGTTGCATCTTGAGCCGATACTCGCTGTCGGCCTGGCCCTTCTCGATCTCGGCCAGCGTCAGCTCACCCGAATGGACGGGATCCCGGCCGGTGTACTTGCTGCCCGCGAGATCGTCGGCCATGGCCTGCACCTCGAGGATATGGAGACCGCAGAATTCGGCAATCTGCTCGAACGACAGGCCGGTGTTGTCGACCAGCCAGGTGGCGGTCGCATGCGGCATCAGCGGTTTGGGTTGTTCGGCCATGGATGTGCCTTCTCTCGTATTCCAAAATAGAAGGGCCGCCCCTCGCGGGACGGCCGTCAGCTTTCGGATGTAGGCGAGGTCTGCGGATTCGGCAAGCGTTTCGCTAGGATGAGGGGTGCCGCGTCGGTTGGGGGTCAGTCCATCGGGATGAAGCGGGGCCGCGCCTGCACGCGCTCGATCCATCGCTGGATACCGGGATAGTCGCCCAGCCCGAAGCCGCCCTGCTCGGCGACATGGGTGTAGGCGAACAGCGCGATGTCGGCGAGCGTGATACTTTCGCCAACGAACCAGTTGCGCGCGGCAAGGTGCGCATCCATCAGCGCAAGCGCTTCGCAGCCGGCAATCCGCTTGGCCATCATCTGCGCCTTCTGCTGCGGCGAGAGGTTGGCCTCGCCTACATAGTGCAGCCAGAAGCGCATGGTCGCGACATTGGGTTCGTGGCTGTACTGTTCGAAGAACATCCAGCGCAGC
>JBFOLW010000282.1:0-12144 GCA_040830305.1 Erythrobacter sp. | reverse complement strand
TGGTGCCCAGAAGAGGACTCGAACCTCCACGCCCTTGCGAGCGCCGCCACCTGAAGACGGTGCGTCTACCAATTCCGCCATCTGGGCACACTTGTCGCTGGCCGGTCATCGAAGCACGGCTGCGGGTAGGGGCGGGCCACTAGCGAAGGGGGGCGAGTCCTGTCAACGCCTTTCGTCACCGCCGGAACGCTTGCGGGCAGCCGAGGGTTGAGGCAAGGGGCGCAGCGACGAATTCACGCATGAGGAAACAGGCGATTACGATGGCTAAGAGCGGCGCTTTGGACGGCAAGCTGGTGGTGCTGATGGGCGGCAGCGGCTTCATCGGCAATTACGTGGCGCAGGCGCTGCTGACGCGCGGCGCGCGGGTGCGCATTGCCAGCCGCAACCCCGAAAAGGCGTTCAAGCTGAAGCCGCTTGCCAATCTCGGCCAGATGCAGTTCGCGCGCTGCGACGCGAGCGACCGGCAGTCGGTCGAGCGCTGCATCGCCGGCGCCGATGCGGTCATCAACCTGGTCGGTGCGTTCGACGGCGATCTCTACCGGCTGATGGGCGAAGCGCCGGGCTGGATGGCCGAGGCCGCCGCGAAAGAAGGCGCGGAAGCCTTCGTCCACGTCAGCGCGATCGCGGCCGAACCCGATGAAGAGACCGAAATCGAGTATGCCGGGGCCAAGAAGCGCGGCGAAGAGCGGGTGATGGCCGCCTTCCCCAAGGCGACGATCCTGCGCCCGAGCATCCTGTTCGGCAAGGACGACAATTTCATCAACATGTTCGCCGGGCTGATTGCGACGCTGCCCGTGCTGCCGGTCTTCGCTCCCGATTCGAAGCTGCAGGTGGTCTATGTCGACGATATCGCCGAGGCCGCGGTACGCGCGCTCGAGGATCCGGCCACGCATGGCGGCAAGACCTACGAGCTGGGCGGGCCCGAAGAGCTGACGATGATGGAGATCAATGAGGCGATCGCCGCGGCGCAGAACCGCAAGCGCAGCTTCCTGCCGATGCCCGATCCGCTATCGGCGACTTTCGCCGCGCTGCCCGGTACGCCGATGGGCAGCGACCAGTGGAAACTGCTCAAGCAGGGCAATGTGGTTTCGGGCGAGTTCCCCGGCTTTGGCAAGCTGGGGATCGAACCCAAGCCGCTCGGCCTGTTCCTCGACAGGTGGATGGTGCGCTACCGCAAGCACGGCCGCTTCAACGAGCGGCTGCGCGCCTGAGCTAGTCCTCGGCGGCGCTGTCGCTTGCGAGCAGCCCCACCGGCTCGACCAGCAGTTCCGCGCCCCTGCTGCCGGTAATGCGGACGCGCGTACCCGCCTCCGCATCGGTGCCGCGCGCGATCCATTCGCTGTCGCCGACCTTAACCCGCCCCTCGCCATCGGCGATCGCCTGCGTCACCAGCGCGGTCTCTCCCACCAGCCGCCCGGCGCGGTTGTTGAGCAGCGGGTCCGAGGAGACGATCGGGCGGTCGCGCAGCCAGCGCTTGGCCGAGAAGGCGAAGATCAGCGAGAGCGAGACCCAGGCGATGATCTGCAGCGCCAGCGGCGGCGCGGAAACGAAGACGAGCACCGCGATCGCCAGCGCGGCCATCGCCAGCCAGATCAGGTAGACCCCCGGCACGACCATTTCGAGCATGGCGAGCGAGAGGCCGACGATCAGCCAGATCCAGTAGGTTTCGACGCCATCCATCGCGCGGTCGCCTAGCTGTCGCGCGAACGCGGCACGCTGGGTCGCCGCACGCGCGCCGGATCGCGCGTCGGGGGGATCGGCGTGCCGCTGTCGACCGTGCCCTCGACATCATCGAAGGTGCCCTTGATCAGTTCGCCGATCCCGCCGAGCGAGCCGATCAGCTGGGTTGCCTCGACCGGGAACAGGATGGTCTTGGCATTGGGGCTGTCGGCGAACTTCCCGACCGCCTTGGTGTATTCCTGCGCGACGAAATAGTTGATCGCCTGATTGCCCGACGAGGCAATGGCGTTCGAAACCATCTCGGTTGCCCTCGCCTCGGCCTCCGCCGCACGTTCGCGCGCCTCGGCATCGCGGAACTGCGCCTCGCGCTTGCCCTCGGCCTCGAGGATGGCGGACTGCTTGCGCCCCTCGGCGCGCAGGATCGAGCTGGTCTTGTCGCCTTCGGCTTCGAGGATTTCGGCGCGCTTCAGGCGTTCGGCCTTCATCTGGCGCGCCATGGCCTCGGAGATGTCGACCGGCGGGCGGATGTCCTTGATCTCGACGCGGGTGATCTTGATGCCCCAGGGCGAGGTTGCATGGTCGACCACGCTCAGCAGCCGGGCGTTGATTTCGTCGCGCTTCGACAGCGTCTCGTCGAGATCCATCGACCCCATCACGGTGCGCAAATTGGTGGTCGTCAGCGCGAGGATCGCATTGTGCAGGCCCGACACCTCGTAGGCCGCCTTGCCCGCATCGAGCACCTGGAAGAATACCACCGCATCCACGCCGACCATGGCGTTGTCCTTGGTGATGATTTCCTGGCCCGGGATGTCGAGCACCTGCTCCATCATGTTGATCTTGTGCCCGACGCGATCGATGAACGGGATGATCAGGTGCAGGCCCGGCTCGGCCGCCATGGTGAACTTGCCCAGCCGTTCGATCGTATAGACGAAGCCCTGCTTCACCACGCGCACGCCCATCATCAGGAACAGCACGGCCAGCAGGACCAGCAATGTCAGAACCAGCGTACCACCCAGCATCTCGACCCTCCTATGATCGAGGACATCGTAGCGCGCATGGGGCTGGCGGCAAGCGAAAGCCGATCAGAGCGCCTGCGCGTAGGTCGCCAGCAGCCGCGCCCAGACCCGGTCCGCCTCGGCCTGGTCGAAGGAGGGCGCATCCGGCACGCACCAGCCATGGTCGGCCGAATAGACCTCGATCTCGGCCTGCGAACCCAGCGCATCCGCCCCCGCGCGAAACGCGGTCTTGGCCTGAGGGTCCTTGGCGTCGTCGTCCTGCGCGATGGCGATCAGGTAATGCGCATCCTCGCGCAGCATGCGGTGCGGGCTGGTCTCGCTGTCGCGCACGAGGCCACCGCCATGGAAGCTCGCCGCGGCTCTCATCCTCGGGACCGCGGCCACGCTCCACACGGTGAAGGGACCGCCCATGCAATAGCCCTGCGCGCCGATGCCGCGGCTGCGGTCGACCCCGGGCTGCGTGTCGAGCCATGCGGTCGCCGCGCGCGCGTCGGCCTGGATCGCTTCGGCATCGAGCTTCCGACGCCATTGGCTCGCCTTCTCCCAGCCGCCATTGCCGACGAAATCGGCGAAATCCTCGAACTGCTGTCCGGCAACGTCGCGGTAATAGGGATTGGCGACGAAGACCGCGTAGCCATCGCCCGCGAGCCGCCGCGCCATCTGCCGCTTGGCCTCGCGGATGCCGCCGATATCGGGCCAGAACAGCACCAGCGGGCTGTCGGTGCCCGCGGGATGGACGAAGAAGCCGTCCATCGTGCCGCCCGGCGCGGCAAAGCTCACAGTCCGTTCGGTCAGCCCCCCGCCGGCCTGCGCCCTTTGCGTATCGGCCTCGACCGGGGTGCAAGCGGCGACGCCTGCCGCCAGTGCGCTACCGCCGAATGTCCGGCGCGTCAGTTTCGCCTTGGCCCAGCGGGCAAGTTCCTGTTTGTCGCACATCGCTCGTCACTCCCTTCGTCCCGTCGCGGCGATCCTTGCAGCGCGGAGCGATATGGACAAGCCTCGGCAGGCGCGTCAGGATAGGTTTCTAAGAGCGACGCAAATGTCGCCGGGGAGAGGATGATGCGAGCGATCGGATGGGCAGCAATAGCCGCGCTGGGGATGTGTGGCGCGCTTACGGGCTGCAGCATGGCCGCAAGCGAAAGCGTGGAAGGCGGGATCGACAATGTCCGCCTCGTCAATGCGGGCGACGATGCAGCCAACTGGATCACGCACGGCAAGACCTATTCCGAACAGCGCTATTCCCCGCTCGACCAGGTCAATCGCGAGACGGTCGGCGGCCTTGGCCTCGCCTGGTTTGCCGACATGGACACCGCGCGCGGACAGGAAGCGACCCCGCTGGTGATGGATGGCAAGCTCTATGTCACCAGCGCATGGAGCAAGGTCTTCGCCTTCGATGCCGCGACCGGCGAACCGCTGTGGAGCTACGATCCGCAAGTGCCCGGAGAGACCGGCGTCAAGGTGTGCTGCGACGTCGTGAACCGCGGCCTCGCCGCATGGGGTAATCGCCTGTTCCTCGGCACGCTCGACGGGCGCCTCGTGGCACTCGACCGCGACAGCGGCGAGGTGATCTGGGAAAAGGTCACGGTCGACCAGTCGCAAAGCTATTCGATCACCGGCGCCCCGCGCGTCATCGACGGCAAGGTCCTGATCGGCAACGGCGGCGCGGAATTCGGCGTGCGCGGCTATATCGCCGCCTATGATGCCGAGGACGGCGACGAGCTGTGGCGGTTCTACACCGTGCCCGGCGACGAGGGCGAGGACGCGCCCGAATACCTCAAGGCCGCAACAGAGACCTGGAGCGGCGATGTGCTCACCGGCGAGAGCGGCATCGGCGGCGGTGGCACGGTGTGGGATTCGATGGCCTACGATCCCGAGCTCGACCTGCTCTATTTCGGCGTCGGCAATGGGAGCCCGTGGAACCGCGCCTATCGCAGCCCGGGCGCGGACGGGACGGGCGAAGGCGACAATCTCTACCTCTCCAGCATCGTCGCGATCCGGCCCGAAACGGGCCAATATGTGTGGCATTACCAGACCACGCCGGGCGAGACCTGGGACTATACCGCCACGCAGCACATCATCCTCGCCGACATGGAGATCGACGGGCGCGAACGGCAGGTGCTGATGCAGGCGCCCAAGAACGGGTTTTTCTACGTGCTCGACCGCGCGACCGGCGAGTTCATCAGCGCCGAGCCCTACATCCCGCTCAATTGGGCGACGGGCATGGACGAAACCGGCCGCCCGATCGAAAACCCCGAGACGCGCGTCGATGTGACCGGCAAGCCCGCGCTGGTCATGCCCGGCCCGCTGGGCGGCCACAACTGGCACCCGATGGCCTATCACCCGGGCGAAAACCTCGTCTACATCCCGGCCTTCGAAGCGGCCATGCTCTATGCGCCCGAGGCCGGCTGGAAACCCGATCGCAAGCGCGGTTTCAATATCGGTTTCGATATCGGCGCGGGCGATTTGCCGCCGGACATGGGTTTCCGCCGCGAGGTTCAGGGCACGATCAAGGGCAAGCTGATGGCCTGGGACCCGGTCAACCAGGAGGCCAAGTGGACGGTCGATCATCCCGGCCCGTGGAACGGCGGCGTGCTGGCAACCGGCGGCGGGCTGGTCTTCCAGGGCAATTCGGGTAGCGAGTTTTCCGCTTACGACAGCGCCACCGGCAACAGGCTGTGGAGCTTCGCCGCGCAGACCGGCGTAGTCGCTCCGCCGATCACTTACACCGTGAACGGCGAGCAGTATGTCGCCGTGCTCGCCGGATGGGGCGGCGCCTTTGCGATTACCGCCGACGGTACGCTGATCGACCAGATGCATCCCGTGCGCAACATCAGCCGCCTGCTGGTGTTCAAGCTCGGCGGCGAGGCCCAGCTGCCTCCCGAACCCGAACTGGCAGCCGCCCCGCTCGATCCGCCGCCCAGCCGGGCCAGCGCGGAGACGATCGCCCTCGGCCGGACCAAATACGCCCGCTATTGCGCGGTCTGCCATGCGCCGGGCGCGGTGGGCTCGACCGTGCTGCCCGACCTGCGCCGCTCGGGCGCGCTCGACAACCGGCAGGCCTGGCTGCAGATCGTCCACGAGGGCGCGCTGCAGGACAATGGCATGGCCAGCTTCAAGGGCTCGCTGACGCCCGCGGAGATCGAGGCCATCCGCGCCTATGTGATCAGCCGCGCAAACGAGGACAAGGACATGGAGAACGCCCGCGCTGCGAACCGCGTCGCGCGGCGCTGATCAGCCCCTGAAAACGACGGTGCGCTGGCCGTTGAGGAGCACGCGCTCCTCGAGGTGAAGCCGGACCGCTTCGGCCAGCACGCGGCTTTCGATGTCGCGGCCCTTGCGGACCAGCTCGTCGGGTGTGTCGGCGTGACTGATGCTTTCCGCGTCCTGATGGATGATCGGCCCTTCGTCGAGATCGGCAGTCACGTAGTGGGCGCTCGCCCCGATCATCTTGACCCCGCGCTCGTAGGCCTGGTGGTAGGGCTTGGCTCCCTTGAAGCCGGGCAGGAAGCTGTGGTGGATGTTGATGCACCGCCCCGCGAGGTGCGCCGCCTGCTCGTCCGAGAGGATCTGCATGTAGCGCGCCAAGACCACCAGCTCGGCGTCCGTCTCCTCGCAAATCGCCCGCACCTGCGCTTCCTGCTGCGCCTTGGTCTCGCGCGTGATCGGCAGGTGGTGGAAGGGAATGTCGCCCAGATGCGTATGTTCGATCGCCTCGCGCGGGTGGTTGGAGACGATCGCCACCGGCTCCATCGGCAGCTCCCCGATGCGCCAGCGATAAAGCAGGTCGGCAAGGCAGTGGTCGAACCTGCTGACCATGATCAGCACGCGGCGCGGACGGTCGCGCAGGGCAAGCTTCCACTCCATCGCGAATTCGGTCGCGAGAGGCGCGAAATCGGACCGGATCGCTTCGCGCGTGGCGGCGCCGGGATCGAATTCGACGCGCATGAAGAAGGCGTTGCTCTCGCGGTCGTTGAACTGCTGCGCTTCGAGGATATTGCCGCCGCGCTCGAACAGGAAGGTCGTCACCCGCGCGGTGATACCCGGACGATCGGTGCAGGACAGGGTGAGAACCAGCGGTTGTGCCATGATCGCCTCATGTCTCTCCCGCCCCCGTCTGCGCAAGTGCAAACCGGCTTGGGGCGGCGCAATACCGGCTTGGTCAGTCGATCTCGAACACGACCTTGCGCATGCCCGCTTCGTTCAGCGCGGCCTCGATGACCGCCCGTTCGGTTGTATCGAGCTTCGTTTCGCAGCTCACGACGTGCGCCTCGGGCTCGCGCATCTCGAAACCGCCCTGGCGCAAAATCTTGCCGATAGCGCGGACGATGGTGTCCTCGAGGTAACGGGGATGCGCAACGATCGAATCTGCGGAGGAGAAGCCGAATTCGGCGGGCTGGTCGGCGAAATTCCGTGTTGTGCGATGCGTAACCTGGACCCGGTCCCGGTAGATGGCGATATCGAGATCAAGCCGGTGGATTGTCATGTCAGCGGCCCGCAAACGCCATCTTGCCCGGCGCCTTCCGGTTGGCGATGCGGCGGGTGGCGACACCGCGCGTCGAATCGCGCAACAAAGCCGTGCTGGAACAGGGATGCTCGCTCATCGGCCGAGCAACTAGGCCGGGCCCGCGGTTACGGCAAGCGGCGATGCATCAATCGCCGTAGACGATCCGCACCCTGTGCGCCGCATCGCGGGCCTTGCGGCGGGCCTCGTCGGTATCGCCCGCGGTCGCCAGAGCCACGCCCATCCGGCGATAGGGGCGGCTGGTCGGCTTGGCAAAGATGCGCAGATCGGCACCCTCGGCCATGGCTTCGGCGAGGCATTCATAGGACAGCTTGGCGCTGTCGCGCTCGGCCAGGATGACCGCGCTGGCGGCAGGGCGTGCGCGCAA
Source organism: Erythrobacter sp. (assembly GCA_040830305.1). Lineage (GTDB taxonomy): Bacteria > Pseudomonadota > Alphaproteobacteria > Sphingomonadales > Sphingomonadaceae > Qipengyuania. The sequence continues at coordinate 4,559 of JBFOLW010000282.1, read as the reverse complement.
CTCTGCGGGGATCGGCAGGCCCATCACGGCGCGCGCGTGGAGGTCGAACTCGGTGAGGTTCTGGCTCACCAGCGTGACCATGCCGGTATCGTGCGGGCGCGGGGAAAGCTCGGAGAAAATCACCTCCTCGCCCTTCACGAAGAACTCGACCCCGAACAGGCCGTAGCCGCCGAGGTCGTCGACCACGGTCTTCGCCATGTCCTGCGCTTTCGCAATCGCGGCATCGGACATCGGCGTCGGCTGCCAGCTCTCCTGGTAATCGCCGCGCTCCTGCCGGTGACCGATCGGCGGGCAGAAACTGATGCCGTCCCTGTGCCGCACGGTCAGCAAGGTAATCTCGTAGTCGAAATCGACGAACTGCTCGACGATCACCCGCTGGCGGTCGCCGCGCATATTGGCATGGGCATAGTCCCAGGCCGCCTCCAGCCCCGCCTCGTCGCGGACGGTCGACTGGCCCTTGCCCGAGGAGGACATGACCGGCTTGATCACGCAGGGCAGCCCGGTGTGCTGCGCGGCGGCCTTTACCTCTTCGAGATTCTTGGCGTAGCGGTATTTCGAGGTGACGAGACCCAGCTCGTTCGCTGCGAGGTCGCGGATCGCGTCGCGGTTCATGGTCAGCTGCGCCGCGCGCGCCGACGGAACGACGCTGAAGCCCTCGTCCTCCAGCTCGGCCAGCACCGAAGTGCGGATCGCTTCGATCTCGGGGACGATATAGTCTGGCCGGTGCTTCTGCGCCGCCTCGCGCAGCTTCTCGCCATCGAGCATCGAGAACACCTCGCGCGCATCGGCCAGCTGCATCGCGGGCGCATCGTCATAGCTGTCGCAGGCCACGACATAGGCCCCCAGCCGCTTCGCCGAGATAACGAACTCGCGTCCCAGCTCGCCCGAGCCGAGGAGGAGGATTTTGGCAGTGTGGCTCATGTTTTCCTCTTCCGTTTGCGGTTGCCCCAACGCTGGCGCTTCGGCCTGCGCGTTGGTGCCGTTCTGCCCCCACTAAGCTGTGGTCCGCGCTTCCTCATTTGTTTCGTAAACGCCCGTTCCAGCCGGAACGCTATCGCCATGACCATACCGCCGGCAAACACAAGCGCGGCGATACCGAACCCGTGGCTCGAAAGGCGTTCGAATAAGGCGGCATCCCACCGCCCCGTCAGGCCCCAGAAATAGAAGGCAGCCAGAAGCGCAAGGACCAGGCGAAGCGCGAAGGCCCAGCAGTCGATGGCAAAGTCGCTCCAGGCATCGAGCGCCTGCTCGAGAGAGATTCTACGCCGCCTCATCCGCGGCATCCAGGCCATAGGCCGTATGCAGCACGCGCACTGCCAGCTCGGTCTCGTCCTCGTCGATCATCACGCTGACCTTGATCTCGCTGGTGGTGATCGCCTGGATGTTGATCCCGCGATCGGCAAGCGCCTGGAACATCGTCGCCGCGACACCCGCATGGCTTTTCATGCCAACGCCGACCACGCTGATCTTGGCGATCTTGCTGTCGGTGATCAGACGGTTGAAGCCGATGTCCTCGCGCTTGTCCTCGAGCAGCGCCTGTGCGCGGGCGAGATCGGCCATCGGCACCGTGAAGGTCACGTCGGTCTCGCCCTTGTCGCGGCCGACGTTCTGGATGATCATGTCGACATTGATCCCGGCCTTGGCCAGCGGGTCGAAGATATGCGCCACCGCGCCGGGCTTGTCGGGCACGCGGGTGAGGATCACCTTGGCCTCGTTCTTGTCGTGCGCAATGCCGGTCACGTGCTGGCGTTCCATGTCGCCCTTCTCCACCAGTTCGTTCATTTCTTCCTCCGACACGATCATCGTGCCGGGGTGTTCGTCCGCGGGGATCGCATCCTCGCCGACAAAGCTCGAGAGGACCTGCACGCGCACGCCCTCTTTCATCGCCAGGCCCACCGAGCGCGTCTGGAGCACCTTGGCCCCGACGCTCGCGAGTTCGAGCATTTCCTCGTAGGTCACCGCCCGCTGCTTCCTCGCCTTGGCGACGATCCGCGGGTCGGTGGTGTAGACGCCATCGACATCGGTGTAGATGTCGCAGCGATCGGCCTTGACCGCTGCCGCCACCGCGACTGCCGAGGTATCCGAGCCGCCGCGGCCGAGCGTGGTCACGCGGCCATCGGAACCGCGCCCCTGGAAGCCGGGAATCACCGCGATCTCGCCGCGCTGCATGCTGGCGACCAGTTCGTCGGCATCGATGCTCTCGATACGCGCCTTGGCATGCGCTTCGATGGTGTTGACTGGCAGTTGCCAGCCAAGCCAGCTGCGCGCCTTGCAGCCCAGCGATTGCAGCGTCAGCGCCAGCAAGCCGCTGGTCACCTGCTCGCCGCTTGCGACGACCACGTCGTATTCGGCCGGGTCGTAGAGCGCATTGGCCTCGCGGCAGAAATTGACCAGCCGGTCGGTCTCGCCCGCCATGGCGGAAACCACCACCGCGACCTCATGCCCGCGCGCCTGTTGCTTGCGCACGATATTGGCGACGCGCCGGATACGCTCGGTCCCCGCCATGGAGGTGCCGCCGAATTTCATCACGATACGGGCCAAGCGCGTTTGTCTCCGTGCTGGAATGCTCAGGTTTTGGCTGCTAGCCACGCGGCATGAGCGATGCAACCACGAGCGCACGTAGCAATACTTCAGGCGGCCAAACGATCCGGCCCGACGAGGCCGCGCATTTCGGCAGGTTGGCAAAGGACTGGTGGGACCCGAAGGGGGCCTCCGCCATGCTCCACAAGCTCAACCCGGTGCGGCTGCAATTCCTCCGCGAGGCGATCGACCTGCACTGGGCGGGCGATATCGAGGCGCGCCATCCGCTGGCGGGCAAGGGCGCGCTCGACGTCGGCTGCGGCGCCGGGCTGCTGTGCGAACCGCTCGCCCGGCTGGGCGCCGAGGTGACCGGCGTCGATGCCGCACCCGAGAATGTCGCGGCGGCCGCACTCCACGCCGAGGGCGCTGGGCTCGACATTCGCTATATCGCGGGCGAGGTCGGCAGCCTCGACATCGGCAGGTTCGATCTCGTCACCGCAATGGAAGTGATCGAGCATGTCGCGGACAAACGGGCTTTCGTCGCCGCGCTCGCCGAAAGGCTTGCGCCGGACGGGCTGATGGTGCTCTCCACCCCCAACCGCACGCCGCAATCGCGCCTGCTGATGATCGGTGCGGCCGAAGGCATCGGGCTGATCCCCAGGGGAACGCACCACTGGGACGATTTCATCACGCCCGAGGAACTGGGCGATCTGCTCGAGGAGGCGGGGCTCGAGATGGGTGAGCCGCGCGGGATCGGGTTCTCGCCCGCCAAGGGCCTGCACCTGACCGACGATCTCGCGCTCAATTACATCGTCACCGCCCGAGCGCGCTGAGCACCAGCGCCGGATCGTCGGTAAATACGCCGTCGGCACCGGTGGCGCGCACCATCTGCGTGAGCGTGGCGAGATCGCCGGTTGCGCCCGCGTCATCCCCCCGTCGCAGCGCGGGCGGCAGGAAAGCGTTTTCCTTGCGCAGCGTCCAGACATGCACCGCGAGCCCGGCAGCGTGCGCATCGGCAACAAGCCGTGTCGGCGCGCCATCGGGCGCCAGGACGTGGCCAAGGTACGGCCCGATCGCGTCGGCATAGCCCGCCACTTCGGCAAGGCCCGAGGGGGTCATGATCTCCGCCCAGCTCGTTGCGGGCAGGTCATAGGGGCCACCCTGCGGCCCGATCAGCATCACCAGCGGGGTCTCGACCAGCCGGTCGAGACGCTTCAACGGCCCGACTTCGAAGGCCTGCACGAACACGCGGTCGTCGGCATCGTCGAGATCGGCCTTGCGCAAGGCGCTGGCGAGCAGGTCGACCGTGTCGATCCCCTCCTCCCGCAGCAGCCAGGTCGGGTGCTTGAGTTCGGGATAGATGCCGATCCGCCGCCCGGTTTCGACCTCCTTCGCCTGCACCAGCGCGACGATCTCCGCGAAGGTGGGAACCTGATACAGCCCGTCGAAGCGCGCATTGGCGGGACGCAGGCCGGGCATGCGTTCCCTGACCCTGAGGCTGCGCAATTCGGCGAGCGTGAAGTCCTCGGCAAACCAGCCGTTGACCAGCCGGCCCTCGATCTTCTTGGTACGCTTGCGATCGGCAAACTCCTCGCGCTCGGCGACATCGGTCGTCCCGCCAATCTCGGTCTCGTGCCGCGCGACGAGGTGCATGTCCTTGGTCGCGACAAGGTCGGGTTCGATATAGTCCGCCCCTTGGTCGATCGCGCGCTCATAGGCGGCCAGCGTGTGTTCGGGCCGCTCGCCGCTGGCGCCGCGATGCGCGATGACGATGAAAGCGTCGGCCGGCGACGCTGCAACGGGCGCTGCCGCCAGCGCGGCGAGGATCAGGAGAAGTGCGCGGACCATTCGTCCTCCCCGAAACCGACCAGCAATCCGCCGTCATGCTCGACGACGGGTCGCTTGATCATGGAAGGGTTGTCTTGCAGCAGTTCGACCGCCTTGGCCGCGTCGACATCGGCCTTCTGCTCGTCGCTCAGCTTGCGCCAGGTCGTGCCGCGGCGATTGAGCACGGTATCGATCCCCTTGGCCTCGATCCA